>JAQGPB010000154.1 GCA_028293265.1 Pedosphaera sp.
CAGGGCCTCGTTTCTTTCCCTGCTGAGCGGCGGCTTGGTGGGAGCGGTGCTGTTTTATCTGATCACCAATACATTTTCCTGGTTCTTCAATCCATTTCACAATCCCGAGTACACCAAGACGCTTGCCGGCTGGCTCATCGCCCTCACCAAGGGCACCGCCGGCTGGCCTTCCACCTGGGAATTCTTCCGCAATAACCTGCTTAGCGGCGGACTTTTCACCGCGCTGTTCGCCGGCGCGATGAAGCTCATGACCGCCGCCGAACCCGCCGAAGAAAAAGAACCCGCCGAAGAGCAACCCGAAGAACAACCTCAGAAGCAGCCCGAGGAGGCCAAGGCGTAACCGTCAGTTGTCAGTGGTCAGTTGTGAAGAGCTTTCGTTACCGGATGAGCATCTACGTTTAATTTGTAACTGACAACTGACAAACCGTAATGAAAATCGGCGTCATTTCCGACACGCACAATTATCTCGATCCGCAAATCCCCGCGCTTTTCGACGGCGTCGAACACATCCTCCACGCGGGCGACATCGGCCTGCCGATGGTCATTCTGGAGTTGGAAGCCATCGCACCCGTCACCGTGGTGCTGGGCAACAACGACGCCGGCTTGAGCTACCAAGAAACTGAAGTCATCCAACTCGCCGGGCGCAAGTTTCTCGTCCACCACATCATTGACGTTCACCGCCCGTCCGATGTCGCCCGTCGCCGTATCAATCGCGAGAGCCCGGACGTGGTCGTCTTCGGTCATTCACACAATCCATTCAACGAAATCATCGGCGGCACGCTTTATTTCAATCCCGGTTACGCCGGCAAACCCCGCTTCAACCAGCCCCGTTCCGTCGCCATCCTCCACTGCGATCCCCATTCCATCCGCGCCGAATTTCATCCCCTTTGACAAGCGGGATTCCCTTCTCTCCGCGCGATGACTCCACTTGGACGCTTGGTGCTTCCTTTGGTCGCTTGGGTATTTCACCGCATCACTTTCCGCTTGCCATCCCCAACAGAATCATTAACCTGCCTGCAACAGCTCATAAGTCCGTATGATTAACCAAGGAGCCAAGGAAGGAACAAAAAATCATGACCAACTATTCGTATTCTGCCGTTGACGCCCACGGCAAGGAGACCCGCGGCACCGTCCAGGTCGCCGACCAATCGGAAGCCCTCAAACGCATCAAGGAAATGGGTTTTTACCCCATCAAAGTCGCCGAACTCCCGCGCGCCTCGCTCAGCCCCGCCGCCCGCGCCCAACGTCACGGCAGCCGCCTCGGCCTGACCTCGCGCGCCGCCGGGCTTTCCCGGCCGTCCCGCCGCGTCCGGCGTCCCCGCGCGCGCACCATCACCCTGTTCACCCGCCAGCTCTCCACCTTGCTCGAAGCCGGCATGCCGCTCTTGCGCAGCCTGCGGCTCCTGCACGAACAGGAGCCGAATCGCGATTTCAAGCAACTCATCGCCAGCCTCTCGCTCGCCATCGAGGGCGGCAGCAGCTTTAGCGAAGCCCTCGCGCAATATCCCAAAATTTTCGACCGCCTCTACCTCAACATGATCAAGGCCGGCGAAGTCGCCGGTGCGCTCGAAGCCTCGCTCAAGCGCCTCGCCGATTTCATGGAAAAAGCCGCCCGCATCAAAGGCAAGGTCAAGGCGGCGATGTTTTATCCCGCCGCCGTCATCACCGTTGCCACCGGCGTCATGGCATTGATGCTTCTGGTCATCGTGCCGCGCTTCAAGGAAGTCTTTGCCGGTCTGGGCAATGGCCGTCCCCTGCCCGCCTTCACCCGCTTCGTCCTCGGCATCAGCGAAGTCATCCAACACAATTTTCTCCTCGCCGCGGTCGTGCTCGCCGCGCTTTACGGGCTCTTCCTCCTCGCCATCCAAACCAAAACCGGACGCCGCCTCTTCGACCATTTCAAACTGCGCATGCCGGTGTTGGGACCCGTTTTTCGCAAACTGGCCATCGCCCGCTTCACCCGCACGCTCGGCACCTTGAGCACCAGCGGCGTGCCCATCTTGCAGGCGCTCACCATCATCAAGGACGCCACCGGCAACGTCGTCGTCGGCCACTTCGTAGGCCGCGTGCATGACAACGTCAAGCAGGGCGAAAGCATCGTCGGCCCCTTGCGCGAATCAAATATTTTCCCCGCGATGGTCGTCGGCATGGTGGATGTCGGCGAACAAACGGGCGCGCTCCCAGAAATGCTCAACAAGATCGCCGACACCTACGACGAAGAAGTGGACAATTCCGTCACCGCCATGACCTCGTTGCTCGAACCCATCATGATTGTATTCCTCGGCGTGGTCGTCGGCAGCATTGTCATCGCGATGTTCTTGCCCATCATCCAATTTGGAACCGATCCCAGTGATTTCTCGCATCCAGGGGAATGAGATGTGGATAAATCTCAACACCAATCTCAATCATCCCCAAAACGGATTCTCTCCTCAAGGGGCCTGAGAGAAGCCAAAGTGGGGATGCGCTCACGGACGTTCCATTTCTTGAAACGCGGATCATTCGCCTCGGGCACCGGTTCACGCGCGATCAACCGCATCTCGCTGATCAAGCGCGCCTTCATTTCCGGCGGCGATTGCCAGCGCGCCGCCGCCACAATGAACAAAACAACGCCCAGAAAGCAGACAAAGACCATCTCCCCCAGCGAGCCGCTTGGAAATGTGGACGCGTGCCCCAGGCTGCCCCAAAAGTACCGAGCATTGTACAGCCAATAAATCCACCACCAATTGTTCCACCACCCGCCCTTCTGCCGAAATTTGAATACCGCGAACGCCGGCCGGCCGGTGTTGAGCGCAATCCACATCGCCATGGCTGCGCTGCCCTTCTTTTGAACCAGGCACCAGCCGAAGAAAAAACACCAGAACACCGCGTAGGAAACCAATGCCGGCGCGATCCACTTTCGCGTCAACCAGCCTCCCGCCATCATCAGCGCGCACAGCCCGAACAGCGTCCAGCGAACTGGCTGGAACTGGGCACGCAACGCTGCCAATTGGCCATCCACAATCTCCGCGGGACTCAATGGCGTGGTCAGCAATAATTCCAAGACACCGTCCCGGCGGTCAATTCCGATCCGCCGCGCCGCCGCATAATTCATGATCGTGTCAACACCCGCCAACAGCAAGAACGCCGTGATGAAAAAACGCATCGGCGATGGCCATGCTGCCGGCCAAGCCCACCAACTCAGCAGCCAAGCCACACAGACGACTCCAATCAAACTCCAGGCCAGAAACACGGGCCGACGATCCTGTTGTGCCAGCCATTGAAACGGATTCTCAGGCAACAACCGGCTGCGGAGCGATTCGCGCCAATCCGCCGAACCATGAACCCACGCTTGCCAGACGCTCAGCCAGCCGGAAGACTTTTCTCCCACAACCCGCTGTCGCCAGGTCCGGTTCAAAATCATGGCCGCCACCCACAAAATGATGAACGTCAAAACCAGCGTTGCACCCGCCGTCATCCAAAACATCTCTGGCTTGTTTCCGGAAAAGTCCGTCCACACCAGGTACGGTCCGAATGCGGGACTCAAGCAAAGCCATTTCATCGGGAACGGAGCCGCGCCAGTGACAGTCTGTCCCAAATAATACGGCAGCGTCACCGCCAGACAGGCAACCGCGCCCAATATCACCGCGCCGGCAAATGCAGCCCCGTCATCCCGGCACAGCACCGAAGCCAGCACACCAATGGCAACCGTAAAAAGAAGGAGAACCGGAAAACAGGCAATGGTTGCCAAAAACAAATCCAGGGAGACACCCCCGTTCAAAAAAGGGACCGCGAGCAATGGCGCCAGCGCGAGCAAATCGCTGGAGGCAATCAAAATGCCCCCGAACAGCTTGCCCAAAAACAATTCAGCCGAACCCATGCCGGTGAGATAAAGCAGCTCCAGTGTTTGGTTCTGCCTCTCCTCGCAAAACAACCCCACGCTGATCCGCGCTGCGGGGACGATGGCGAGGTAAAGGCCAAGATAGAAATAGATTTCATGCAGCCCTTTGCCGGAAAAACCTGCGCCAAACACCCAGTTGAAGAGCAGGAACAAAAAGGCGACCGCCGCGCCGCACACCGCAACCCAGAGACGCGACTTCAACGCACCATGCTTGCGCAACGCAACTCGCAACTCACGCTCGATGACAGGCGGGGTCCACATGCTGAACAGCGCTCCTATCCGCCGCTGCTTTCAATAAAACCCGCAGGCAAATTCACACCGGCGACTTTACCCATAAACCCGCTCTCGTCGAATCAATTGTTTTCAATTGCATTCATCTGCGCATGAATTTCCGACCAGCCAATTTCACCTTTCTTTGCCGCTCCAAAAAACCTTGCCTGCAAACCGCGCCCGCCCCATTCTTTGGCCGCTTTAAAACCAATGTGCAATTCAGTTATGTTTCGACCCCTGCAAACCTGCCTCTTCGCCGCCACGGCTCTTGCTCTCATTATCTTGGGCCAGCGCATTGGCGCGCAACCCGGCCCTTTTCCCGAAGCCCGACCCGGCAAACTTCCGCTCTCCGCCGTCGTCACCAACGGCAATGTCACCTTCTCCTGGCCGGTCTTGCCCGGCAAATGGGAATTGTCCGAACAGCAGCCACCGCTGACCGGCGAATGGAAACCGGTGCCCGCCGAATCGTATCACACCAACGCGATAACAGTTTCAGCGACCGTCCCGCAGCCAAATCAAACCACGCTGTATCGGGTAAAACGCTCCTTTGCGTTCCGTCCCCCGAATTTCCCCGATCTTCCCCCCGTGCCGCCGCCGCCAACCAACCGGGTGCCACCGAAGCTGCCAGCGCGCCCTTGACTCGCCGCCGTTTTTCCGGTAGTCATCTCGTCAACAGGTCGTACCCGCAATTGTGCCGCATTGAAAATGCCCGTGACCAATTTCCCGGGCAACCAATGATGCCAATCCGGGCGCCGGACGGAAACAACCGCACGGCCAACCAAAGGAATTGATATGGACCGGTTTCGCAGGAGTTGGGAGTTGTTCAAAAGCTCGCTCGTTGTGATGACGCAGCACAAAACTCTGCTGCT
Organism: Pedosphaera sp.; assembly: GCA_028293265.1. Next base: position 5,017 of record JAQGPB010000154.1, read on the forward strand.
CTTCCCCATTCTAATCACCGTGCTCACCACCTTTATGGTGATTCTTTTTCTTACCCCCATTGCGTTTCGGCCGACCGGCTACGGTTACACCTCGGCCCGGCATTGGGAGGCG
>JAQGPB010000158.1 GCA_028293265.1 Pedosphaera sp.
ACGACGATTGCTTTCGTGGATTTTGCCGGGCGTCAGCGGCTGGCCGGCTTCAAGCAATTCCGAACCGGTCGCCAGCAAGCCGGTCACCGGACGGCGGCCAACGCAAACTTCCGTCACTCCAACGGCAGCCAGCAAATTGATCCGGCCAGCGGTGAGGATGTCGCCCGGTTCGCCCAGCACCGCTCCCGGTTTGATGTCCTCACCTTGGAAACGGATGTTTTCCCAAGGCTTGACCACATCGAGAAACGAGACGACCTCGGGTTGGGCGTCATCCAGGACGGTGTCTTCCTGCCACGCGACGGCATCCGCACCGTGTGGCAATGGCGAGCCGGTAAAAATACGCACGCAAGAACCGGTCGTGACTTCGCCGGAGAATGTTTCTCCCGCCGCAACGCGTCCGATCAGGCGCAGCGAAACCGGGGACGAAGCGCTCGCGCCCTGCAAGTCCGCCGTGCGTACGGCGTAGCCATCTACGGCTGAGTTATCGAAGGCCGGCAGGGCGGCGGGGGAAAGAACGCGTTCCACCAGGATGCGGCGATGGGCCAGACCGAGGTCAAGGGGTTCCGTTTGCACGGGGGGAAGAGAGGCGAGGATGCGTTCGATAGCGGCTTCAAGTTCGATCATGGGATGAGGTTGAATCAGGGATTTTTTAGCGGAGAGACGGACGGATGACTGCCGACGCTCAAGGCAACGCCGATGATGAGAAGGCAGGTGCAAGCGCCGACCAGGGCGAAGCCCACCGGATTGTTGACGAGATGATGGAGGGCCTCAATGGGCAGGACCAGCAGGCCGACGAGCAAGGCTTTGCCCAGCCGGACTTTGCTGACAGCGGGAGGCGCGGCAGAATCAGCAGCATGCCGCCATTGATCAAAGGCAAAGCAAAGCCATGCCACGCCGAAAAACGACGAGCCATACCAGAGCAATTGGCAGACTTCTACTTTATGGCCTGCCACCTGGCCAAGCTGGGTTTGCAGCAGCGGCAGATGGGTCGTCAGCGCACCGTGGGAGTGTGTGAAGGAATCCCAAAACAGATGCGTCCAGGCGCCGAGCAGGACGGAAACAACGATTGTCAGCGGAGAACCGATGGGCCGGCGGCAGAGCGGCAAATAAATTTGCCGATGGCGCGCTGGCAGGAGTTCAACGACCCGGCGACGGAGCGCGTAAAACACAGCCAGCAAGAAAATGCCAACCGGCAGGGAGAAAATGAAACTGCCCACGAACCGATGAGAGAGCCGGTCCAGATGAAGCGGCCCAAAAACATACCCGGCATCCGGCGCGACGCTGCCCATGACGAGTGCGCTGAAATTCAGGAACCGCGGGCAAAACCGCCTGAGTGGCAGCACGGCTGCCGGATGGGCAAGTGTAAAAGGCATGTAGTCAGACCAGCCGGCGTGCCGGAGAGTTCCCGCCACAGAAAGCTGGCGATCCCCGGCATACCGCCGTGCTATGGAATGAAGATGGTTCGACACTGTGGATGCGTCAATTAGGAAAGCATTTTCTTAATGCGGCGCGAATTACGCCGGGTTCATTTTTTCTTGAGCTTTGTGAGTTCATCAGGGGCGACGCTTTCCAAAGCTCGTCGGGCCGCCGCTTTGATTTCAGGGTCGCGGTCCTTCGCCAGAATGACCAATTCCGGGGCGATGCCGCGCGCACGCGGACCCAGGTCTATGAGAGCGGTGAGTGCCTGGCCTCGCTTTATCTCAGCCGCCGGAAATGAGAATGGCTTAATCAATCGCCACCGCACGGCCCATCGTTGAAGAATCATTTTCCATGACGAGTTCTTGCTGCGGAGTCTTGCGGCCAATGTTGGGAGACAATCTTGGCCAATCGCATGGACCGCCTCTGAAGCAGTCCCCATTACTTTACTCATTCGATCCCTACCAGCATCGGCCTCGGCTGAGCTTTTGTAGGAGACGGGCAACATTTGCCATTCTCCGCCTCCAGAATTCAGGATTGTGGCGAACAGATGGTCGAGCCAGAAACTGAAAGGCTTTCCTTCATAAGTTGGTTCGTGCGAGGGGAGAAACAGGAGGGCAATCGGTGATAGAAAAATTGCCGCCGCAAATATGGAAATCCACAGCTTCTTTCCGCTAAACCGCCATTTTCCATTGCTTGGCATCTTGATTCTCAACCTTTGAGTTTTTTGCCCATGCGGACGACAGGCAGGCGGAGCCCGCCGGGCGTTTCGATTTCGTAGCGTTGCGTGACACCATAGGAGAAGCTCGCGTAAAGCGGTTCGCCGGCAAGGGTCGCCACCAATTCGATCCGTTGGAAGCCCGCATCGAGGATGGCCGTTTCGCTGGCCCGAAGGATGCCGCGTCCAATGCCGCGCCGCGCCCAATCGGGATGCACAAAGAACGCGCGGATGCGGGCGGGTTCGCGCGCGGGGTCCAGTTCGGGTTGGACGCTTTCCGGACCGCCGCCAAAAAATGATTTGCGCCGGCTCCAGCCGCCGCAGCCGATCAATTTTTTCTCATGCTCAACGGCAAAATAGGTGCCATCTGCAATCAGTTGGCGATCCACGTCGAAGACCGGTCCCAAGGCTGCCTCGATTTGCGCGGGCGAATAATGCGCCGCCTGCAAGGTGCGGACGGAAAGCGGGATGAGTTCAGCCAGCGATGGGATGTCCGCAGGTTGTGCGAGACGCAGAGTCCAGTTCATGGGATTGAAAATGCCATGGTGCGGAAACGCCGACGATCAAGGTTTGACGGCGGGCGATTGGCTGGTTTTTGCGCTCACCGTTTTGGCGAAATCGAGCACACAGCGTTTCATCCCGCGCTCCAATCCCGATATGCCGTAATGACGGGCTTCCTCCATGGCGGCGTCGCTCGTCCAATGGTCGTGTTCAAGGCGATAACAGGCAATGACGGTGCCGGTGCGGTCGCAGCCATGCGCGCAATGGACGTAAACCGGCCCCGGGGAAGTTTCGATCAGTGACAGCACATGCGCGATTTGTTCGTCCGACGGCCGGCCGATGCCGTTGAGCGGGACGTTCGTGTAATTGATGCCGTTGGCGGCGGCCTGGGCGGCTTCGGTTTTCGAGAGTTCTTTGGCCGTGCGCAGATTGATGATGGTTTTGACGCCGAGCGTCTTGAGATGAAGCATGGCCGCGTCATCCGGCTGGGCGCCGCGAAAAAGCATTTCGTTGACCCGGCCAAAGTTGGTGATGCCCTCGCTCGGCGGCACACCGCGCGGACCGGCGAGGCAGATGCCGATGACGAACAGCAAACCGACCGACAACAGGAAACGCTTGGTATAACGGGGAAGCTTCATGGCTTTAAGACAATGACATCATGCAGCAGCTCGTTCATGGGCGGCAATGAAGAAAGCGCGGACGAGCGGATGCAACTCACCGGCCAAGGCCCGTCTTTCCGGCTGGAACAAAGTCGCGATAAAAAACGGATGGCCTCGCAACTCAACCGCCCGGACTTCACCGGTCTCGGAACGGGCGGCAATCTCCAACGGGCCGTCTTTGAACACATGCTCCCAGGCAGGGTTCAGCCCGAAATTGCAACGATAGCCTTCGTCCCTCGACGCCGTGCCGCAGATGGCCCCAAATTTGCCGCGTCCAGTGGAAACAACTGGCTGCAACTTTTCAACCAGGGAACAACTCAGCCGGTGCAACAGGAGACAGCTGGCCTGGGGATTCAATTCTTCGTGATCTGCCTCGGCCAGTCCGTGGACGTTCCGGGCAATTTCAAGCACCGCGTGTTGGAATCCGCCGCAGGTTCCCAAAAAAGGAATGGCATGTGTCCGGGCATACTGAATGGCCCAGAGTGCGCCTGCCGTATTTTTGTAGGGACTGGCCGGGACACACCAGATGCCGTCAATGCCGCGAAAGGGAAGTTCATCGCTGGGGACAATGGTATCGGTACCGAGCCAGATGGATTCGACAGACGGGTCGCCCGAGGCACGTTGAAGCGCGAAGGATTGGTTGATGGCATTGTGCGCCACAACTTCGGGATTGAAGTCGCCGACGAGTGCGATGCGCGCAGGTTTCATCACGTTTTAAAAGTGCTTCGAGTCGGGAATGGGCACGGATGTTGAATATTTTGCCACCCCGGCTGAAAGGAGTTTCAATGAGAATGATGCGAGCCGCTGTCAAATCCTCCCGAATGGTGGGAACCACTATCGAAGCTCGCCGCGTGATGCGTTATGCCGACATCGGGCGTTGCATGTCCATGTTGCGAACCATCGTGGTGGTGGTGATGGTGGGAATGATGCGAATGTTGAGCGTCCGAATCAGAGCCGGACTGATGATTCTGCTCGGAGGGATTCACGGGATCGTGCTGGCGCAAAAGATCAGAGTTTTCCGTGCCAAGGAGCATGAAAGCGGCAGCGTCGTTTCTGCGGCGTGAAGCGGAGCCTTGGCGAGCCGCCAATGACAACACAACTGCTAACAGGACGAGACAGGATATCGCAACCGATGCAATAAGTAAGATGGCCATAGTTCGGTTCGCCTTTCGAGCCAAAGGTGGCTTACGCCCGGCCTGGCGTCAAACGATTAATCAGTTGATTCCCGCCGCCATGCTTTCCAAAGATTCATGTGGCGCACAGGCAAGCCAATGCATCGGCAACTGCCGCTTAAACCAAGTCATCTGACGCTTGGCAAATTGGCGGGTGCGGATTTTGACGAGTTCAATGGTTTCGGGCAAAGACCGCTCGCTGCGCAGATGCTCAACTACCTGCCGATAACCGATGGCCTGCATCGCCGTCCGGTTTTCGGCCAGGCCGCGTGGGAGCAGGTTTTGCACTTCCGCGACCAAGCCGCGCCGGAACATGTGGTCCACGCGGTCATTGATGCGAGAGTGGAGATCGGCTGGCTCACGCGTCAAGCCCCAGATGGTTGAGGGTTGAGGGTTGATAGTAGAGGGAGTGGAAGATGACCAGGTGGCACGTTGGGTAGAAAAGGGTTTGCCGGTGAGGCGGATGACTTCGAGAGCGCGGATGATGCGGCGCGGGTTTTGACGGTCAATCTTCTCAAACGTGATGGGATCGCGGCGCGCCAATTCGTCAAGCAACTCCGGCAAGGACGTGGCTTCCAGCGCGGCGCGCAGGGCGGCATCGGCAGGCGGGGCTTCGCCCAATCCTTCCAGGAACGCCTTGAAATAAAGTCCGGTGCCACCGCACAGGATGGGCCGGTGTCCGCGCGCATGAATTTCCGCCACTGCGACACGCGCCAGCCGCACGAATTTCGCGGCATCAAAAGTTTCGGTGAGTTCGGCGACATCAATCAAATGGTGCGGAACGCGCTGACGTTCTGCCGCGTCCGGTTTGGCGGTGCCGATGTCCAGCCCACGATAGACCTGCATGGAATCCACGGAGATGATTTCACCGCCGAGTTTTTCCGCGAGCAACAGGGCGACCTCGGATTTGCCCGTGGCTGTGGCGCCGGCCAGCAGAAGGGGAGGTGGATGGATGGAATCGCCGTGGTTCATCCTTCCTTGAGCGGTCAAGTCTTTGCGGCGGCTTGCGGGCGCGGGAGGAGCAGGAACAGGAGAATTCCACCCACGATGATGCCGATGCTGACAAGCTGGGCCGGGGTGGCAATGCCGCCAAAATAATATACCGGGTAGTCGCCTCGAAAATATTCCACGAACGAACGGAGGATCGCGTAACCAATCAGATAGACCGCAAAAATTTGGCCGTCGAATTTCTTGCGGCGGAACAGCCAGGTCAGGAAGAAATAAAATCCGAAATTCAACAAGGAATCGTAAATCTCGGTGGGATGCACGGGAACGCCGTGGGTTTCGTGCGTGGGCGGAAAAGTGATGGCCCACGGCAGGCTGCACGGACGCCCATAGCAGCAGCCGTTCAGGAGGCAGCCAATGCGGCCAAAAGCAGAGCCGAGCGCGACGCTTGGGACGAGGATGTCGGTCATTTTCCAGAGCGGAAGTTTTTTCCAATGCAGGTAAAACATCCCGGTCAGGGTCGCGCCGATCAGCCCGCCGTAAAAAACCAGCCCGCCGTGCTGGATCATGAAGATTTCCGGGAAAGGCTTTTCGGCGAATTGTTCGTGCCAGTAGGAAATGACGTAAAGGACGCGTCCGCCGAGGATGCCGCCGATGATAAGCCAGGGGCCAAGGTCGTAAATTTGTTCGGACGAAATTCCAACAAGCCGCGCCCGCCGGCTGGCTGTCCATAATCCGGCCAAAAAACCCATGGCCACGAGTATTCCGTACCAGTGGATGGTCAGACTGCCTATGTGAAACGCGACGCTATGCACTACGGCTCAACTTAATGAGCGTTTTGCCGGGTGACAAGTGGGATTCGGGTGAAATTAATTGGTCAGTGGCCAGTTGTCCGTGGTCCGTTGTCAATCTGGCACAGCCGCGTTTGGCTGCTGATGGTTAGCGGCATTATTTCTCGATGTGAGCATTGCTTTTCCGGTCGTGCGACAGGAGCCAATCGTATAGCTCAGGGTTCGCGTAGGTTTGCGTCCATGAATCATGCACGGCATCGGGATAAATGGTCAGCTTGATGTTTGCGTTCAACTTTTTGAGCGCGGCGGTCATCTCCTCCGAATTTTTCACCGGCACGGTCGGGTCCTTTGCGCCATGAAACACCCAGATCGGCAGCCGTTTTATTTTTTCCAAAGCCTCCGG
>JAQGPB010000194.1 GCA_028293265.1 Pedosphaera sp.
TCGCCGCGATGCGGGGTGCGTTCGCGCGATGACCAGCCGATGCTGGCTCCGAAGTCTCCGAAGTTGCCGGAGATATTGCCGTCACCTGACGTGAAAGCCGGTAAAGCGCGAGCCCAACGATCACCAATCCCATCATCACCGGAAGGACAAACTTCCTGCTCATAGTGACTACATATGTAGTCTACTTGATGTGCGCAGTCAAGCGGTTAAATACAAATGCTTCCCATGGATGCATTGGGCGCAAATCAATTTGGTAGCCTCAAATGCTGGGCGGCAAATGAGTTGGCAAAGAGCCGGTTTTTCGTTAGGGTCTGCGCCATGAAATCCCTTGCTTTGACCTTTGTTCTCTCGTTAACCGTGTTGACCGGCATGGCCGCTGAACCTGACGCGGCGAATTCGGCCGGTTCGCCCAAAGCTTCGCAGATGCCGCCACCGTTGGTGCCGGGGGCAACGGTGGTGCCGCTCTGGCCCGCCGGTTCTCCCACGTTGAAAAATTTCGACGAACAGGAGGCAGTCACGACTGCGAAAGGGCATCCTGAAACAATTATACGGGTGACCAACATCAATAACCCTTCCATCGAGCTGCACCTGGCGCCGGCAGACAAAGCCAATGGCGTGGCGATGATCGTGGCCGCCGGCGGCGGCAACAAGGAATTGTGGGTGGGGCCGGAAGGCGTGGAAGTCGCGAACTGGCTCAACAGCATGGGGGTCTCGGCGTTTGTGCTGCGGTATCGTTTGCAGCCCTATACTTCGGCCGGAGATGCATTGGCGGATACGCAACGCTCAATTCGCCTGATCCGCGCACGCGCGAAGGAGTGGAACGTGGACGCCAGCAAGGTGGGCGTCATGGGTTTTTCGGCGGGCGGCGAACAGGCGGCTCGCGTCGCGCTAAATTATGACAAAGGCAATACTGAGTCCGCCGACGCGGTCGAGAAGCAAAGCGACCGGCCCGATTTCGTGGTGCTGGTGTACGCGGGTTGGCGCGAACTCGATTTGAGCCATGTGCCGAAGGACGCGCCGCCGGCTTTTCTGACGAGCGCCGGGGTGGATGACGCTTTTCACGCAAAAGAGACGGTGGATTTCTACAATGCCTATTTCAACGCGAAGATTCCGGTGGAGCTGCACATCTACGGCCATGGCAAGCATGGCGGCTCCATCCAGACCCGCAATGGAATTCCGTTCGGCACGTGGCAATATCGTTTCGTGGATTGGTTCGCAGACCTGGGCATGATGAAGAAGTGACGGCCTGGCAAATGGTGGGCGACCACATCAAAACCATTTCTTTTTCTTGAAGTAAGCGTACGTGGCGGCACTGGAAGCAAGCATTATCGTGCTCGCGATGAGATAACCGTGAGGCCATTGCAGTTCGGGCATGTCCTTGAAATTCATCCCATACCAGGTGCCGATCATCATCAAGGGAGTGGTCAGGACCGTGATCAGGGTGAGGAGTTTGACGACTTCGCCGGTCTGGTTGGATGACATGCTCAGATAAACCTGGAGGATGCCGGTGAGGGAATCCGTGTAGGTTTGCGCGAGCTGGGAAATGTGGAACAGGCCGTCATAAACATCGCGGAAATAGGGGACGAGCTGGGGGCTGATGATTTTGAATTCTCCGGCGGCGAGGCGGGCCATGACGTCGCTTTGCGGGCCGATGATCTGGCGGAGGTGCCGGACCTCCTTCTTGATCCCGATGAGTTTGGCGAGCGTCGCCGGATTGGGTCGCTGGAGCACATTCTGTTCGAGTTCGGAGATTTCGACACCGAGTTCATCCAGGGCGGGCTTGTAATTCTCCACCAATGAATCGAGCAGCGCGTGGGTAAGGTGTTCGGGACTGCGGGCAATGTCTTTGACGCCGTTCTGGCATCGGTCCGTGATGGCGCGGATGGTGCGGAGCGGCACGTCGTGATAGGTCACCAGAAAATTTTTGCCGAGGAAGAAATCGAGATCGCTGGTGGCGAATACTCCATTCTGGCGATTGTAATCAACCGCGTGCAGGATCAGGAACAGATACGGGGCGAATTTGTCGTCCGGTCCGGGACTGTATTCCTCCACTTTTGGCGTGGGGCTGACGGTAACGCAATCTTCAATGGAGAGCGGGTGAAAATGGAAGGTGGTTTCCAAAATGGCCCTGGTTTCTTCGGACGTCGGCTTTTCGAGGTCTGCCCAGACAAACAGATTGGGGTCGGCCAGAGCGGTCGGAATGCCGGCTACGTCGAGGTCTTTGCGTTCCAGGTTTCCGCGGGTGGTGAAGACAAAGGATCGGATCATGTTTTTTGTCCGTGGTCAATTATTGGTTTTCTGCTCGCCTGAATTTGGAATAATCATGCCCGACGCAGCGCCTGTTCGCGTTCGAGCAGGGTCGGATGCGAGTAATAAAAGCCACTGTAATAAGGATGCGGGGTGAGATTGCTGAGATTTTTTTCGTTGAGCTTGCGCAAGGCGCCAATGAGCGATTGATGTTCCTTCATGGTTTGGGCGGCATAGGCGTCAGCCTGGTATTCGTAACGGCGCGACCACCAATGCGCGAGCGGTGAAAACCAAAAGGTGACCACACCCGCAAGCAGGCCAAAGAGCAGCAACGCCGGGGCAAGACCAGCACCGGGATTGAAACCGAAGCCGCGATAAAACCAAGCCTGCGTGGTCAGCACCGAAATCAAATAAAACGCGGCCAACGAACTGACGGCGGACCATAGGAGCATTTTGGGGATGTGCCTTTTCTTGTAATGGCCGATTTCATGGGCGAGCACGGCTTCCAGTTCAGGTTCGGAGAGTTGCTGGATAAGGGTGTCGAAGAGGACGATTTTGCGGAAGCGTCCGAAACCGGTGAAGAAGGCGTTGGAATGGCGCGAACGTTTGGAGCCGTCCATGACCTGGATGCTGCGCGCAAGAAAACCGGTGCGCTGACCGAGCGCGAGCAGCCGTTCGCGCAAGCCGCCTTCGGGCAGCGGCGTAAATTTGTTGAACAGCGGCATGATGAGGACGGGGGCGAGCACGACCATCAAGAGCTGGAATCCGAGCAGAGCCGCCCAGGCCCAGAGCCACCAAAGCGGGCCGGTCCATTCGACGAGTTTCAGAATGAGCATGAGCAACGGGTAGCCGAGCAGCAAGGCGAGCAGCAAACCTTTAAGTCTATCCAGCATCCAAATTTTGGGCGTGGTGGTGTTGAAACCGAAGCGTTCTTCGAGCCGGAATTGCGAATACCATTCGAAGGGAATGCCGGGAATGGCAAGCGCGAGTCCGACGACGAATAGAAACGCCGCGGTCGCCCAGGCCGACGTGCCGAGCCAGCCGGTGAAGAACTGGAAGGCCCATGGCAGCAATCCGCTGAACAGGATCACGGCGAGGATGACGAGATCGTAGGTCATCTCGAGATTGCCGAAACGGCTTTTGGCCAGGGTGTATTGGACGGACTTGGAATAGGTGGCGGCATCCACGGAATCTTTGAAGG
>JAQGPB010000236.1 GCA_028293265.1 Pedosphaera sp.
TTTGCCGTCTTGTGGCTCTGTAACATGTTGTCGTATCCTTGACAGCGACGGTTGTTTGCCTTATTCACAACTCTTAATAATAAGAGTATTTAAAGAATTGAAAGAGTACTATTAAGGGCCCAATGAATCTGACCATCTCCAAAGAGCAATTGATCGGCGGACTGCAAGCGGTTCAAAACGTGGTCGGCACGCGGACGACCCTGCCCATTCTTTCCAACGTGCTGATTCGCGCCGAGGGCGACCGCGTGGAATTCACGGCCACGGACCTGGACGTGACCATCGCCTGCGCGGTGGAGGCCAGCGTCAAGAAGGCCGGGGCCACGACCGTGCCGGTAAAGAAGCTCTTTGGCATCGTGCGCGAACTGAACAATCCCGAGATCGAGATTGAAGTGGACGACAAGAACACCTGCAGCGTCCGTTCCGGTGCGTCCTTTTACAAGATCAACGGGCTGAGCGCGGATGAATTTCCGCCGTTGCCCAAGTTCAAGGAGGACAAGAAGGTTTCCTTGCCCCAGGAAAAAATCCGGGGGATGATGAAAAAAACCTCCTTCGCGATTTCAAACGATGAGTCCCGCTACGTGTTGAACGGCATTTTCATCAGTTTGAAAGAGCACAAGATGACGATGGTAGCGACCGATGGCCGGCGGCTGGCATTGGTGGATGAGGAAATGGACGTTCCGGAAAAGAGCCACGGCGAGTTCATCGTACCCGCGAAGGCCGTGAATGAATTGAACCGGCTGTTGCAGGAAAAGGGCGAGGTTGAGCTGCGTTATTCCGATAATCAGGCTTCGTTCACGCTCAAGGATGAAAAAGGGTTTTCGATTTTGATCATCACCAAGCTGATTGAGGGCAATTATCCGAACTACCGGCAGGTGATTCCGGCAGAGGCCAAGGAACGGGTGGCGCTGGCGCGGGAGGAATTTTTGCATGCCTTGCGGCGCGCGGAAATCATGACGAGCGAAAAATCCAACTCCGTAAAGCTGACCTTTTCCAAGAACAACTTGGCGATCACCGCCAATTCGCCGGAAGTTGGCGAAGCGCGCGAAAGTTTGGCGATCAATTATAAGGGCAAGGAAATGGCGATTGCGTTCAATCCCAAGTACATGATTGACCCGCTCAATGCGCTGCCCAACGACGAGATTTTCTTGGAGTTGATTGACGAGCTGAGCCCCGGCGTGTTCAAGATCAACGGTCCGTTCCTCTATGTGGTCATGCCGATGCGCTTGAGTTGAGAAAGGCATCATGGGGGCGTCCGGATGGAATTATTTTACGCCGTACCAGGAGGACGTAGAACAAGCCTTGCAGTCGCTCCGCAACGAAGTCTTTGAAAACCGGGCATATGGCGAAGAAAGGCGCAAGCCTTCTGACTTTGACCTGTTGCCACCTGAACGCAAATGGGCTTTCGAAGGCGTGCATGATACTGAACCCGAGATTGAAGATGATGGTTTCAGTTCCATAGAGGAACTTCTGGAAGAAGCCGCAGAAGACGGCACTCATTCAATTTTAGACATTCAAAGGACAGCAACCGGGCCGGATTTCGCTGTGGCTTGGCCTGCTCCAGAAGAAGCGCTGAAAAATGTTTTTGGAAGCAGCAAGCCAACCCATGAGCAAATTGCCGAAAAAGATTTTGAGCTGATTGAAGCCTTGGATCTTGAAAGGTGGCAGGCCGTTTTCCTCACAGTTTACAAGGATGGCAAACCTTCGGAGATTTACTTCGAAGGAGTTTCCGGGGATTGAAGAAGCATCTGGGTCCCTGTCGAACGAATCCAAAAAATTACATCTGTTCTAGCGTCTCAATGCCCAAGACTTCCAAGCCTTGTTGCAAGACTTTGGCGGTGAGTTCACAGAGGACAAGGCGGCTGGCGCGTTCCGCCGGTTCGGCTTTCAGGACCGGGCAGGACTCGTAAAAGCGCGCGAAGTGGCCGGCGAGTTCGTAGAGGTAGTTGCAGAGGAAATTGGGGCGGTATTCGTCGGCGACGGCTTCCAGGACGATGCCGAAGTTGAGCAGTTGTTTGGCGAGGGCGAGTTCGGCTGGCTCTTTTGGGATGACCGCGGCCGAAGTGCTGACCGCAGATCCGGTCTCTGCCTCGGCTTTGCGGAAGATGCTGCGGATGCGCGCGTAGGCGTATTGCAAATAGGGCGCAGTGTTGCCGTTCAGCGCGAGCATTTTGTCCCAACTGAACACGTAATCGCTCTGGCGGTTCGGGACGAGGTCGGCGTATTTGATGGCGCCGAGGCCGATGACGCGGGCGATCTCTTTGCGTTGGGCTTCGGGCAAGACCACTTCGCGCTCGGCGGCTTTTTCGGTGACGACCTTGAAAGCGCGTTCTTCGGCTTCGTCCAGCAAGTCGGCGAGTTTGACGGTTTCGCCGGAGCGGGTTTTGAAGGGCTTGTTGTCTTCACCGAGAATCGAGCCGAACCAGACATGGGCCAGTTTCACCGGCGCTTCTGGATGCCAGCGGCGGAAAATGGCGAAGATTTGCTGGAAATGAAGCTGTTGCCGGCCATCGGTCACATAGGCGATGTCGTTGGGATGCCAGGTTTGGAGGCGATAGGCGAGCGTGGCGAGGTCGGTGGTGGCATAATTGGCCGCTCCGTCGCTTTTTTGGATGAGGGCAGGGTTGGGCTTCCATTCGCCGTCTTCCTGCTTGAGAAAGGGGTCCTGCTTCGGCGGCAACTTGCCGTCCGAGAAGACGCAAATCGCGCCTTCGCTCTCCTGGGCGATGCCTTTGTCGCGCAATTCCTGCACGACGCCCTTGAGCATGGGGTTGTAAAAACTCTCGCCGTAAGTGTGGTCGAACTTGACGCCGAGGCGGTTGTAAATCGTGTCGAACTGTACTTCGGAAAGCTCGATCATCTCGCGCCAGATGGCCAGGTTCTCCGGGTCGCCGGTTTGGAGCTTTACCAATTCCTCGCGGGCTTTTTCCTGAACGGCGGGGTCAGTGTCGCTCGCGGCGTTGATGGTTTTGTAAAGCCGCTCCATTTCTGCGATGGGGTCGGTTTGCAGGGCAGCGCGGTTCAACAAGGATTTCCAACCCACGAGCAGTTTGCCGAACTGCGTGCCCCAATCGCCGATGTGGTTGTCGGTGATGACGTGGTGGCCGAGCAGCCGCAAGGTGCGGGCGAGCGAATCGCCGAGAATAGTTGAGCGAATGTGGCCGACATGCATCGGCTTGGCAACGTTCGGCGAACTGAAATCAATGACAACCGTGCGCGGTTGGCTGGTTGTTTGGAAAAAAAGATGTTCGCCGCGGGCGGCGGATTGCAGGGCGTCGGCGAGCGCGGACGGTTTGAGGCGGAAATTGAGGAAGCCGGCGCCGGCGATGTCCACCTTTTCGCACCATTCGGAGACGTCCAATTTGGCGAGGACGTCGGTGGCGAGCTGGCGGGGGTTTAGTTTGCGCTCCTTGGCCAGGCTCATCAGGGCGTTGGACTGGTAATCGCCGAACTTGGGGTCGGGGCAGGGGCGGACGAGCACGCCCGACGTGTCCGCGCCGGGGAGGACGGCGGAGACGGCGGCTTGCAGGCGGGACTCGATGGATTTGTGCGGAAGCATGAGTTAAATACCCAAGTACCCAAGCACCCAAATACCCAAGTAAATCCGAATGACCAAAACCCAATTGAAGCGCGAAGTTTGGTGCTTCCTTGGGTGCTTGGGTATTTGGGTATTTGGGTATTTTCCCAATTTACTTGCCCCCATATTCCTTGATGATCTTGAACATGGCCTGGGCATCAGGGGCTTCTTCGAGGGACTGGCGGAATTCTTTTTTGTGCAGCAGCTTGGCGATGTTGGCGAGGGTATGCAGATGCTTTTGGAACTGGCCCTGAGGCACGAGGAAAAGCATGACGAGATTTACCGGCTGATTGTCCAAGGCCTCGAAGTCCACGCCTTTTTTCGACCGGCCAAAGGCCCCCACCACTTCGTAAATCAAATCGGTCGAGGCGTGCGGGATGCCGATGCCGAAGCCGATGCCGGTGCTCATCGAGGTTTCGCGCTTTTTGACGACGGCGGCGATGGCGTCGCGGTGTTCAGGTTTGATTTTGCCGGTGGTGACAAGGTTGTTGATGAGTTCATCAATGGCCTTCCATCGGTCCGTCGCCTGCAAATCGGGCACGATGTTGTCCGGCCCCAAAATATCGCCAAGATTCATAGCGCTTTAAAAAGCCTGTCCATTTGGCCTCAACCGGGGCGCAAATTCAAGTTCAATCCGGCCCCGGGCTGTAATGGATTCACTGACAGCATGTAAGTAATTTTTCAGAACAACCTGCCCAGCCGGACTAAGACATCGCCAGTGCATACCAACCACCATTTCAGCGCGGTGAGCACGCCCACCCCGGCGGCCAGCAATGGCACTCCCAACAACAATACCCCGATATTCCCCAGGAAAATGATCACGGTTGAGAACAGGTATCCGTGCTGGGTGATGTCCGATTGCCTCGTTTTCAAGATATGCCATGTCAGGGTGATATGGAACGCGTATGCCGCCCCCAAGAGCAGGTGAAACCATACCATATAAGGGGTCCAATTCCAAATGAGGTGGCCGATGACGAAAATCATCACGACCAGTGCCGCATAAACCGGGAAAAAGTAGGGGGCGAGTGAAATGAGGAAGTTGTTTTCGGTCACGACCACGTGGCCGCCCTTGGAGGTGACTTTGAATTTTTTCACTTTTCCGCCGAAGAGCCAGGTCCATAGCGCATGGGTGAATTCATGGCCGAGCACGTAAACCCACATCGGTTTGGGCAGGAGCAGGTAGATGACCACCCAGCAGGCCACGCCGCCGATGACGGCCACCCAAGTCGTGGAGGTGTCGCGTCCGCTGTGTTGGAGCACGAGCCAGAGGGCTTTTATCGCGCCAAGACAGACTGGCACGAGCAGCACCGCGATAATGGTTTTGAACCATTTTGGCATGGAGGAGTTTAAGCAGCGGGGAACAGGAGTGAAAATGATAAAGGGTGAGAATAACCGCAGATGAACGCGGATGAACGCAGGAAAACACCAAGGGCGGAAGGGTTGAAAAAGGATTTTTGACCGCGAAACAGGCGAAAAATGCAAAAACGAGTTTGGATTCATCGTATGTCCTGAAGGGGTGCCGAGATGGGCTTGGTCAGGCTGCGAAAAAGGCGTGCCTTTGCGGTGGGGTTGGTTTATTTTCGCGAAAGATTTCCAATGTGCGGAAGCCGCCGTTAAAATCCGGCGGGATGTGAACGAACTTAAATCTTTAATCCGGAAAGCAAAAAGAATTATGTCAGAAAGAATCGGATTTGTCGGGGTCGGTCGGATGGGCGGCAACATGGCGCGTCGTCTGAAGGAACAAGGATATACGGTGGCAGCCGTTTATGATGTGAACGCGCCCGCCGCGCAGGCGCTCGCGCAGGAACTGGGCTGCACGGCCTGTGCCGAACTGAAAGAGGTGACCAAGCTTTCGGACGTGATCATCACGGTGGTGACGGATGATGCGGCGATGAAGAAGATTTTCAGCGGCGGTTTGCTGAGCCGCTCGAAGGGGAAGCTGTTCATCAATTGCGCCACGATTTCGCCGGACGTGCATGTGGCGGTGGAGGCCAAGGCCGAGAAGGCCGGGGCGCAATCGCTGGAAGCCTGCATGGCTTCGAGCATCACCCAGGCGAGGGAGGGAACGCTTTATTTGATGTGCGGGGGCAAGCCGGAGGTGTTTGAACGGGCCAAACCAATTTTGGAAAAGCTGAGCGCGTCGTTGCGATATATCGGAACGGCGGGCAAAGCGGCGCAGGTCAAGGCGCTCGTGAACATGGTGATGAACATCAATACCGCCGGGCTGGCCGAAGGTCTTGGTTTGGGTGCGGCGTTGGGCCTTGATTTGACGGTGTTGCGTGAGGTTTTTTCGCAGACGGGCGCGAATTCGCGCGTGCTGGCGACGGACGGCGAAGACATGCAGAACCGGGATCATAGCTGCTTTTTCTCGGCGGCCCATGCGGCCAAGGATTCGGGCATCGCGCTCAAACTCGGCAAGGCACAGGGACTTAATCTCCCGCTGGCGACGGCGACCAAGAAGCAATATGACAAGATGGTGGCGGAGGGATTGGGCGAGCTGGATAAGTCGGGGATTGCGGAGCTGACGTTTAAAGGCAGACGTGGATAAAATACCCAAACACCCAAATACCCAAATACCCAAGAAAGCGCCAAGCTCTAATCGCCGGCGCGGGGCTTTTGGGATTTCGTCATTGGGCATTCCTTGGGTGTTTGGGTACTTGGGTACTTGGGTATTTCGATGCATATGTATTTCATCCGCAGGCTGACCCATGCCCGCTTCCGCTCCCATTCTCCGGCACATCATCAATCTGTGGACCTTGGTGGAACATCCTTCGAAGGCGAGGGAATGGTCGTTGGAACGCAAACTCCGCGCGGTGAAGGCGGCGGGATTTGATGGTTTCACGGCGGCGCTGACGCCGGAACACCGGCGGCTGGGGGAAAAATACGGATTGATGCGGGTTGGTTATTTTTCATCCAGCGATCCCAGGGAATTCGCAAAGTTGCTGAAGCAAAACAAGGATGCGGGGGCGCATCATATCAACGTGCAACTGGGGGATCACGACACGCCGACGAAGGAAGCGGTCCGGCTGGCCAAGCAATTGATGGCGGAAGGGCGCAAGCTGGGCGTGGAACCGGCGATTGAGGTGCATCGGGACACCTGCACGGAAACGCCGGAAAAAACCTACGCGCTGGCGGATGGTTATGAAAAAGCCGCCGGCGAATTGCTGCCGATGACGTGGGATTATTCGCATCTTGCCATCGTCAAGCATCTGCTGCCGCCGTATTGGGAGCGTCTGGGCGTCCGGCCCGATTTGATCCGGCGCGCGCAACAGTTTCATTTTCGTCCGTTCAACGGTCATCATTGCCAGGTGCCGGTGACGGATGGTCGCGGAAAGCTTTCGCCGGAAGTTTTGGATTATCTGCCTTTCGTGCAGCGCGTGATGGAAACTTGGCTGGCGACCGCGATGCCGGGGCGGGAAATGTTCGCCGTGCCCGAGATGGGGCCGATCTGGATGGGGTATAATTTGCATTCCTTGCCGGGCAGTTGGGAGGATGCGGTGGTGTTGCGGGGGGAGATTGAGAAGTGCTGGAGGAGAGCGTTGAAAAATACCCAATGACAAAATACCCAAATACCCAAGGAAGCACCAAACTTCAAACTCCAATGGACGCGGTTTGAAGTTTGGTGCTTAGTTATTTTCTGGTGCTTGGATGTTGGTGCTTGGTGCTTCTTTCATTCGGACTCGTCATGTCTAATAAACTCCAAGATTGGAAAGAGCGGCTTACTTCTTTTTGCCATTGCCCATTGAATGGGTGATGAGGCTGGGGCCGGACGTGGTTCGGGAACGGCGCACCATGAGCAGAATCAGGAGCGCTCCGATGAACAACAGGGCTGCGGCGGCGATCAGCAAACTTTTAGGGCGGCTGGCGGAATCGGGCTCGACAAAAGCGAGCGCGCGGGTTGAAAGGGAGTTCGTCGCGGGCACAGCGACAGCCGGGGGCACGGAGGAATTGTCTTGGACGAGCGGAACGGTTTTCGCGGGGGTGGCGGTTACGGTTGGCGCTTTGGCTGGAACTTGATCGGTCGGAACAGGCGAGGGTGGTGGTTTTTGATTCGTGGGCAATGGAGGCGGAGCCTGCGGGGGATTGTTGGCGAGGGAATTATTTTGGGCAAGGGGCGGCGGCGTCCGATTGGCAATTCCGGGCGGTCTCGGGGGCGCAAAGTTTGGGAGTGGCGGGACGGAAAAATTTGGGGGCGGCGGTGGGG
>JAQGPB010000280.1 GCA_028293265.1 Pedosphaera sp.
TCCCACCATTGGCCCGGCAACATCCGGGAATTGCGCAACGTCATCGAACGCGCACTCATCCTGGAAACGTCGGCGGAAGTCCAGTCCGCGAGCCTGCCCGATTTTCAAATTGAAACCGGTCTCCGCAAGGCGGCGGCCCACAAGGCCGTCGCCGGCCAATCGTTGGACGAGATGATGGCGAATTTTGAGCGCGAACTGGTGACGACCGTGCTGGAACAAAACCATTTCAGCCTGACCCGCACCGCCGAACAATTGAAAATCAGCCGCCATGCCTTAAGATACCGCATGCAACGCTTGAACATCACCGCCGAAGCCGATGGCGAAGAAGAGGCGGCGACGCTCGGAAAAGACACATGAAGCACCCGCTTTTTATCTTGGCCGATGTGACTGCCCCCGAACTGCTGGGCGCGCAGCCAAATTACGGGAATTCCCGGCTCTACGAAATCCTCGTCGTTTTCGGCGCGCTTTCCGTCGTGGTCGTGGTGGCTGTTATCTGGGCCGTCCTTTATTCCCAGAAGAAAAAACATCGCAAACACCGCCATCATCACCGGCGGCCTGAAACCACGGTCGCCAAGACCGGGAATGGCGAAGGCCAGACGGGCCGGAAATCACGCCGCATGCGGCGGCCGCACCGGCCGATGAACCCCACGCTGGCGCAAACCCATGGCCTGCCGCCGCTCCGGGGCGAAAACGATCCGTTGCCGCCCATGCCCTGAACTGCCATGCAAGAGAGCCGGACGATCACGCGGAAAAGCGCCTCCAACCTCGCCCTCGCGTTTGTGCTCCTCCCGCGCGAGAAGCGCGACGGCATGTCCGCGCTCTACGCCTTCTGCCGCGAAGTGGATGACGTCGCCGATGACGAGTCCGCTCCCGTCCTGCAACGCCGCGAACGTCTCGCCGCCTGGCGCGCCGACATCAGCCGCGCCTGCCGGGGCGAGAACCCGCAATTCCCGGTCAACCGCGAGCTGGAGCCGTTCATCCAACGGCATCAATTGCGCTTCGAACTTTTTGACGAATTGCTTAAAGGCGTTGAAATGGACCTCGACATCAAACGCTACGCCGATTACGCGGAGTTGGAACAATACTGTTACCGCGTCGCCTCGGTGGTCGGGCTTTTGAGCATTGAAATTTTCGGCTACCGCGATCCCGCCTGCCGCGAATACGCGGTGCATCTGGGCAAGGCATTGCAGCTCACCAATATTCTGCGCGACGTCCGCTCGGATGCGGAGCGCGGCCGCATTTACCTGCCGTTGTCGGAACTGGCGCGGTTTCATGTCACGCCCGAGGAGATTTTGCGGTGCGAATATTCCGCCCGCTTCCACGAACTCGCCGTCAGCGTGGGCCAGCGCGCCCGGCATTTTTACCAGCAGGCCCGCGTCACGCTGCCGGCGGTGGACCGCCGCTCCATGGTCGCGGCTGAACTGATGGGGTCAGTCTATTGGCGGCTGTTCCGCAAACTTGAGCGGCAGCAGTTCAATGAGTTCGGTCCCAAGCCGACGCGCCTGAGCAAGGGCCAAAAAATCTTGCTCGTCCTCCGCACCGGTCTGCGGGTTGCTTCCGGCGTCATGGCGCCGAATTATGGGACGCCCTGAGACAGCGCGGCGGCTCATCGTCAACGCGGACGATTTCGGCCTTTCGCCCAGCGTCAATCGGGCGGTGATTCAAGCCCATCGCGAAGGCATCCTGACCACCGCCAGCCTGATGGTGAGCGAGCCTGTCTTCGAGGAGGCGGTGGCGTTGGCGCGGGAAAATCCGCGGCTGGTTGTGGGCTTGCACCTGGCGCTTTCGCACGGCCATTCCGCATTGCCGCCCAAGGAAATTCCCGGGCTGGTGAATGAACGCGGGGAGTTCCGCAATGCACCGGCGGCCACCGGGCTGCGCTACTTCATGCGCCGGGAATTGCGCGAACCGTTGCGCCGGGAAATCCACGCGCAATTCGAGAAATTCCGCGCCACCGGGCTCCCGCTGGATCACGTCAATGGCCACCTCCATTTTCACCTGCATCCCACCGTGTTCCGCGTGCTCATGGAAGCGGCTGAAAAATTCGGCATCCGCCGCATGCGCCTCACGCGTGAACCGTTCTGGATGGATGTGCCGATGGCTTCGGGCCGGCGTCTGTATCGCTCCTCGCATGCGGCGATTTATTTCTGCCTCTCCGCCCGCGCGCGCGCGACGTTGCGCCGGAAAAACATCCGCCATACGCAGCGAGTGTTCGGCCTGCTGCAAAACGCGCTCGTGAATGACGGCTATATTTTGAAACTGCTGCCCATCTTGCCGCCCGGCGATTCAGAGCTTTACTCGCACCCTTCGCTAGACGAATTTAAACACGAGTTCGATGCGCTCATCAGCGACCGGGTGAAAGCCGCCGTTCGCGACCAAGGCATCGAGTTGATTCGCTACCAGGACTTGTGATTTTGGAAGGTGTTACTATGACCAAACTACTGATTATTCTGCTGATCGGCCTATTGTTTGAGGCGGTGGGCGTCGTGTATCTGAATAAAGGATTGAAACAGGTCGGCGAGGTCAAAAACATCAACGTCACGGAAGTGCTGCGCGTCATCAAGGCCGGTGTGACCAATCACAACATACTGCTGGGGGTTTTGTTCGAGGCGATTTTCTTCGGAACATTGCTCGTGCTGATGTCCAAGGGGACGGTGAGTTTCATCTGGCCGCTGACTTCGCTCGGTTTCGTGCTGACCACCATCGCGGCGAAATTCATCCTGCACGAAGAGGTCTCGCTTTTACGGTGGGGCGGTGTGTTGCTGATCATGCTGGGTGCGGGTGTCATTACTTACACGGAGAAGACCGCGGAGGAAAAAACGCCTGCGCCGGCGGCCATCGAGTCAGCGCGCGGACAGTAATGTTTCGAGAGTTTCCGCCAGCTTGCGCGCAGCCAGGATTGTCTGTTTTTGGAATTTCATCAACCGGGGGATTTTTTGCGGACCGCTCAGGAGCTTCAAGGCCAGCTTCGCAAAATCAATCCGGCAATCCGGCGTCATCAAGGCATTGAAATCCAGCGGCAAATCTTCGCCAGCCTCGTCGGAAATCACGCGGACGGTCACGCTGGGGATTTTGTTTTCGCGGCAGATTTTTCGCATGACGAACGATTCCATCTCGACTGCATCCGCCCCGGTGGATTGCCACAACGATTGTTTTTCCACAGCGGTCACAGCCACGCGGTCGGCGAAATGAAAACGGGCAGGCACCGCGCCGAGGCCCGTTAATTTCTCCGCCAGGCCAGATTCGGAATCCGCGTCGAATACGATGTCCGTTAATTTCAGCTTCGGGTTGAGTCCGCCCGCAAAGCCGCACGTAAGCAACAATTCCGGACGCGCCAAAGCCAGTTCCTTGCGCAAACTTTCCGCCGCGTTTTTTTGGCCCATGCCGGTGACCAAGATTCGCGCGTCAGCATTTTGACGCATGAATTTCGCCTCTTCCTTGACGGCGAAGCAGATGAGCACCAGAGGCGTGTTCATGTTAAGCGTGAAGATTTTTGGAGTGCGGTGGCAAGCGCAGCGCGACACCGCTTTTTGGTGGGCGTGGAGCAGGGGAGGTGCATGCGGGTTTCCGAAAGCGCCGTCGTCGCTGCGCTCTGCCGGCGCACTCCATAGAGCGAGGGCGCCAGGTTCCATGGATATGCCGCTCCGACGGAGCTTGGTGGATTGGTTATCTTGGGTTCTATAAACATGGCGCTCCTACGGAGCTTTGGAGTGACGCTCGCCCGCTCGAAACGACGATCATTTGATCCCCGCCAGGCGTTCCTTCCAAATCTGGTAAAGCAGCACTGTGGCCTGGACATCGCGCAGGCAATAGTCCGCAATTTTCCGATATTCTCCGGCGGCCAGGAGGTCGTTGACGTCCATGCCGGTGACGCCGTGGCTTTTGGGCGATTCAATCCCGAACGCCTTGCAATAAAAATCGAGGTTGAACCGCCGGGCCGCGCCTTCGCGTCCGCTGACGCCGTAAAATGTCAGTTGCTCGGCCAAGTCGCAATGCGGCTCGGTGGCGTAACGGTAGCCAAGCCAGTTTTTGCGCGAGACCGGGACGTTCAGCAGGGCCGAGCGCAGATAGAGAAACGGCACGTCGAAGCCGCGCCCATTGAACGTCACGATGGCCTCGTAATGCTGCGCTACGTCCCAAAACGCGGTGAGCAGCTCGACTTCATCCACGCACGGGACAAATTCTACGGGCCCGGCTTCAGCGGGGTCGGCCTCGTAATCCTCGGCGGTGAACAGCACCTGTCCGCGCGCGGTGTCGGCATTGAGCATGGCAATGCAGACCACCTGGGCGGTGAAGGGCCAGAGATTGAACTGCCGGTGGATTTCCACGCGGCGGGTTTCGCGCGCGGCCTCGTCGGGGAACTTTTCCAATTCGCGGAAAAGATATTCCTGCTGCGCTTCGTCAAAATTTTCGAGCGGCAGCGCGGAAGTTTCGATGTCGAAAACCAATCTGGCCATGGGGAGGAAGTGGGTGGGCGGGGATGGACCAGGAAAGGAAACTTGTCACGCGGACCAAGTTTCCCTTCCGATACTGATCGGCTGTTACTATTTCTTCTTTGCTGCTTTCTTAGCTTTTTTCTTAGCTGCCATGAAAATCACCCCCGATCAATTTTGTGTTTAGGTTCACGGAGATTGATTAAGCCATAAATTTTGAGCATGACCAGTATTATTTGCGCAAACGTAACAATCTTTTTTCTGCGATTTTATT
>JAQGPB010000284.1 GCA_028293265.1 Pedosphaera sp.
GAAACCATGCTGCATGAAACCAAAGCCAACGATCAGGCGCAACGGAATGGGAGCCCACCGGGCGAGCGGAAATCGCCCTGGCAAGTCGAACGCAATGCCCCACAAAAATTTCCTGAGATCATCTGTAGGATTCATAATGGTGTTCGTGTTCGATTCACCTTTGGTTTGTTTTCCCTTCCGGAGATTGCAAGTGCCACGCCAGGTCTCCGCCGAAGCAAGCGGCCCCGAGAATGCGCCCTCTCGAAATCGAGCGTCCCAACTTTAATCGGCCTATTCAATGGGGCGAAACCCCACGCTGTCTGGAGAGGCTCAGCGGCCGCGAACTGGTGGCTGGAAAGCCGCCAGAACCCGCCCACTGGAAAGTGGGCGCTACGGGTGGCACAACTCTTTTCCAACGCTGCACCTGGCGGGCTTTGCAGTTCTGTTTCTGACCTTGAGTTTTGCCACGGATTTGGCATAGGTAGGCGCATCGACGCACGCCGCAGACCGGTTTCATCTTTGGAGCAATGAAATTGTTTCAATACCAAACCCTTGCGGAAGAAAAGTCTGCAAGCGGCTTATGAAAATCATTGTGTTAGCCATTCGGCAAGCAGAGAACAACGCATTCGAAGTAGAGCTGCGGATAGACGGCAAAGATTGTCGCGGAAGTCTAACCCGCGATGCCAAAGCCCCTGTCTCTGTCTGGAATCCCGATCTGCGATTTTGGGAATGCTTAAAGGGGACGGGGCTCGCTCCAAAGTATGTGGCGAAAGTGGCGGGCGATTTCGCCCAAGGCAAGGAGATTTGTTTTCCTGTTGACTTGGGCGAGTTTTAATTCTCGTTTATTCGAAGCGCCACGACTTAAATCGAATCTCATCCACGCAGAGCACCTTTGGGCTGGAATTAAATTATTCACGCATTGCTCGCTCGAATTCCAGCCAGAAGCGGCTGCCGCCGGCGGGATTGGGCTCCACGCCTGCGGAGCCGTCCATGCGTTCCATGGCCTTGGCGACAATGGCCAGGCCAATGCCGGTGCCGGAATACTCACCCGCCGGATGCAGACGTTCAAAGACGCGAAAAATCCGCTCATAATATGCCGGATCGATGCCGATGCCGTTGTCCTCGACCCAGAGCCGGGCGCGGGCATCGCGCGGCTCCGCCCAAAGGCGGACGCGTGGCGCAACTTGCGGGGCTACATAGGTGAGGGCGTTTTGCAGCAGATGGGCCAGCACCAGTTTCAAGAGGGCGGGATCGGCCCGCACCGCCGGCAATGGCCGGTCCACGCGCACCCCGGCGTTTTTGGCGGCGATTTCCCCGGCCATCTGGAGCAGCACAAAGTCAATGGACATGACCAACTCCACCTGGCTGATAACCGGGCGTAAATGTCCCAGGCGACCATAAGCCAGCAAATCCTGGATGAGGCGGTCCATGTGGATGGCGGCGGCGGCGATCCGTTCCGCGTAATTTCTGCCTTCGGCATTCAGCCGGGAAGCCTGGGTTTGCGTGAGCAATTGGGTGAAGCCGGACACGGCCCGCACTGGTGCGCGCAGATCATGAGCCACGTGATACAGGACCCTTTCCAAGGACCGGACGGTTGCTTCCAGACTGGCGGTGCGTTCGGCCACGCGGTTTTCCAGTTCATGCGCGTATTGGTCGAGGTGTTCCCTGGCCAGGCGCCACGCATCTTCGGTCTGTTTGCGTCCGGTCACATCACGGAAGCTCCAGACCCGGCCCACAATTTGATCCCCCACACGGTGGGGCTGCGAATTGCGTTCGAAGACCCGGCCATCCTTGAAGCGCAGTTCATCCTGGCTCTCGGCTTCGGGGTGGTTCATCAATGCGCGCACCTGGCGCAGAAAAGCCTCCGGGTCCGCCAATTGGACGAGCACAAAATCCAGCAGCTTCGAATCATCCCTGGTGGCGAGGAGGTCTTCGGGAATCCGCCACATGGCTGCGAATTTCCGGGTATGGCTGACCACGTTTCCGGCGAGGTCCACCACGAGGAGGCCATCGGCCGTGGATTCCAGGGCGGTGCTTAACAGGGAAAGGGTCTGCTGCAATTGCGCTTCCACCTGTTTTCTTTCCGTGATGTCGCGCAGGATGCTGTTGAGAAAAACGCCTGCAGCGGACCGCCACGAGGAAGTTGTAAGTTCCAAGGGAAATTCAGTTCCATCCTTTCGCAAACCAGTAATTTCGACCGTTTTTCTAGTCAAACCGGTCTCTCCGGAGGCGAGCCACTGTTGCCGTTTTGAATCGCATTCGGCTCGGAGTCTTGCCGGCACGAGCAGCGTGAGCGGCCGGCCCAAAACCTCCGACTCGGCATGGCCAAAGATTCGCTCCGCGGCAGGGTTGAATTGCGTGATGTTCCCGGCGGCATCCCCGGAGATGATGGCATCGTTTGCCGTCTTGGCCAGCGCCCGCAGCCTTTCCTCATCGGCCCGCAACGCCTCCTCCGCCTGTTTGCGTTCGGTAAAGTCGCGCACCAGATAGGAAAAGCCGACCAGCTTGCCGGATTGATCATGCAACGCGGTGGTCACCACATCGGCCCAAAAGCGGGACCCGTCCTGGCGCACCCGCCAGCCCTCATCCTCAGCCCGCCCGGTGGCCGCCGCCAGCCTCAGTTCCCACGCAGGCTTGCCCGTTTCAACGTCTTCCGGGACATGAAAGCGCGAGCAGTTTTCCCCAAGGATTTCCTCGGCCCGGTAACCCGTCAGGCGCTGGGCGCCGGCATTCCAGTCAATAATGTGCCCTTCAAGGCCGAGCATGATGATGGCGAAGTCCTTGGCCTCGTCCATCAACAGGCGAAAACGCTCCTCGCCCTGGCGCAACGCTTCCGCCGCGCGCCCGCGATCCTCAGAAACCGGTTTCTGGTGAGGGTCCATCGTTTACAGATTTTGGCATCCAAGCCGATTCGGAGGCCCGCCACCGCTCACTGCTGCCCTGCTCTGATGAACGGGCGGAAGCGATGCCGGCACAAGTCTTACGGATAGACTTATTTTCAACAATGTACCTTCGATGGTTTCTGGTAGCGCGGCAAGCGGCTATTTGCTGCGCAAGCGGATGAACCCTGTCACATACTTTTCATCGGTTGGACTGTCGCCAGGAACGCGCCCTCGCTTGGCCGGAATGATGCAGTCAGAATTGGGGAGCGTACGCGTCCCGCGTGCTGCCGACGGCGTCGCGCCGTTGGCTGGAAAGCCCTTTTGCGCAGCACTGATTGGTTTGGGGAAGGTTGGAATCGAGGTGTTCGGCGGGACGCCGAACACTACACGCCGGAGGCGTGTGCTCCCCATTCTCGGCGGCATCGTCAAGGCATTGCGGGAAGGTCGTTTGTGGAACAGCCACGATCTGGCGGCTGGAAAGCCGCCAGAACCCGCCCACTGGGAAGTGGGCGCTACGGGTGGCGCAGCTCTTTTTTCGGATTACAGACGGGCTTGCGCTGAATTTTCGGTCTTGTTTTTCGCGCCTTTTGCGGCGAGAGTGCGGCCATGGAAATCGTCTTTAGCGTGACGCAGGAACTCGATGGCGGTTATGTGGCCGAGTGCCTTTCGCACGATATTTTCACCCAGGGCAATACTTGGGAGGAGCTGC
Organism: Pedosphaera sp.; assembly: GCA_028293265.1. Next base: position 3,571 of record JAQGPB010000284.1, read on the forward strand.
GCGCAAATGTGCGCGAGGCGGTTTCTGCTTATTTCTTTGACCAGCAGAAGCCGGCTGCCATACGGCTTCACCTGGTGAGAGACGAACTTTTGGCCGGCACATGAAGCTGCCGCGGGACTTGAGCGGGGCGGAGTTGATCAAGCTGCTCTGCAAGCATCACGGCTATCGGCAGGTTCACCAGGAAGGCAGCCATGTGATTCTGGAAACGGACTTCCCGCGTCATCACCGTTTATCAATTCCTAACCACAATCCTCTGCGCGTCGGCACGCTCAATGCCATTCTCCGCGCGGTGGCCGAAATCAAAGGCGTGGAGAAGGCGGACATTCTCAATCCACGTTAGCAGCACCGTACGTCCCGAATATGAAATATGGCGTTAATTTAATTCTAATAACTGGACTTCTCGCGATGTTTACGGGATGCCAACAGCGGGTGCTTATTGATCTCTTGAATGAAAGCGGGTTTCCCATACTAGTCATTAATCTTTCTCATGGGCATCCTATGGAGAGAATGGTAGAGAATCATGATCGTTTACTGGTGCTCAGCCCAGATCCCCTTACGATTTTGGAGCATGGGCAGGAACGGCGCTACACGTTTCCGATTGTTCCACAAGAGTTTATTAGGTCAAGATTCTCAGGCCGGGTGATTTCTATCAAATTAGGAAGTGACCAAAAATTATATGTTTTAAGGACAGACAAGGCCGCGCCAACAGATACAGTTCCGCAACCGGAAAAGTTTCCTATTCTCCCAAATAAATAATGGGTTGAATTGTCGCCGCACAGCTTTTTCCAGAAACCTTGAAACTGGAATGGAGCGATAAGAAGAGGAAAGTATCTATTTGGCGATAAGCCTAAAAACTCTTCGTTTCAAATTGCGCTATACATTGGCATCGGATTGAGGGTGAACTCGGGGAAGATGCGGTCGAGGTCCAGCGGGGCGGTGGCGCCGTGGCGTTGGAGGATGGGGGCGAGGATGTTGCGGTAGTTGTTGACGACGGGGAGGTCGCCGGGGCCTTCGAGGACTTCCTTGGTGAGGCC
>JAQGPB010000289.1 GCA_028293265.1 Pedosphaera sp.
TCGTGGTGGCCTTCTTCGTTGTTTATAGCCAGCTCAGCAGCCATTCGTCGGGGCATTAGCCGCTGCGGGATCTGGTTCCTGTCTCCGTTTATTTTTCCTTCAACCACCGAGCCACGTCGGTCGCGGCGTAGGTGATCAAAATATCCGCTCCCGCGCGGCGCATGGCAAGGAGGCTTTCCAGCGTGACGGCGCGTTCGTCAATCCAGCTTTTGGCGGCGGCGGCTTTGATCATGGAATATTCGGCGCTCACTGAATACGCGGCGGTCGGATAACCAAATTCCTTTTTGACACGGTAAATGATATCCAAATAGGCCAGCGCGGGCTTGACCATCACCATGTCCGCCCCTTCCTGGATGTCCAGCGCGACTTCGCGCAACGCCTCAGTGGCATTCGCGGCGTCCATTTGATAGCTGCGGCGGTCGCCAAATTGCGGCGTGGATTCCGCCGCCTCACGGAACGGCCCGTAGTAAGCCGAGGCAAACTTGGCCGCGTAGGAAAGAATGGGAGTCTCAGTGAATCCGCGCCGGTCCAACTCCTCGCGAATCGCCCGCACCCGGCCATCCATCATGTCACTGGGCGCGACGATGTCAGCCCCCGCCTCGACGTGGCTGGCGGCGGCGCGGGCCAGCAACTTGAGCGTGGGATCGTTCAGGATGCGCGCGCCGCGCTGGTCGCGCTGGACGATGCCGCAATGGCCGTGCTCCATGTATTCGCACAGGCAGACATCGGTGATGACGAGCAATTCCGGCAGTTCCTTTTTCAGCAGCCGGACGGTTTGCTGGACGATGCCCCGCGTTGCATAGGCGCCCGAGGCCTTGGCGTCCTTGGTCTCCGGGATGCCGAACAGCAGGATCGCCGGGACGCCCAGTTCGTGCGCCTGGGCGGCTTCGCGGACAAGTTCATCGGGCGAGAGCTGGAAAACGCCCGGCATGGCGTTGATGGGGCGGCGCAGGTTGCGGCCGGCGCGCGCGAAGAGCGGCAGCACCAGTTGGGCGACATTCAACCGGGTTTCGCTCACCAACCGGCGCAAGGCCGGGGATTGCCGCAGGCGGCGGGGCCGGTAACTGGGAAACGCAGAATGCGAATTCATGCGCTTACTCTAAATTCAAAGCCGAAACTTCAAAGTGGAAAATTAGGTTGCAAAGGCAGTCCAAGAAATGCCTCAAATTGAGTCAGGCAATGCCCCGCACTGTCCGGTTCCTGAAATCGCCGAGCGCAGGAAGGAATGATGGATGGCTTAGGCGTGGGTAATTTTTATAACTTTGGGAAGGCCCTCCGGTCCATTTTCGGGATCCACGGTGATGACGAGTTTCCGCCTTGGCAAAGGAGATCGGGCCTCGACATGGTGTGAACGCAGCGCCATCAGGTAAAGCCCGGCAGGTTTGGAGTGGGCCTCGCGGGGTAAAGCGCCTGCCAAGACGGGCGATACTTTGACGGTGCGGACGATTTTGTTGGTCTTGGCCATAACCTGATTTTGAGAGTGCAAGTCGTGTGCCAAGGGCAAAAATACCCAAGGACCCAAATACCCAAACACCCAATAAAACCCAAAACCTCAAATGGCAATCACGGGGGTAGTTGGAGCTTGAATGGTAGGTGCTTCATTGTGAATTTCCCACCGCTTTCCCGCTTGGCAGTCACAGCGCCTTTTGCTTAGCTGTGCGCGCTCGATGAGAACCCTGCGCGTCCCAATTGCCCTGCTGTTGCTCTGCCTTGGTTTTGGCCCCGGACCCGCTTTGGCGCAATTGGCGGAACCGAGCCTCGAAATTAAAGGCAACACCAACGCGCTGGTTTACGTGGACACGAATGGCATGACGATGTCCGTGATCTCAAACGGCGTCACGGTCATCTCTACCGACGAATCCGGCCCGACCATCATCACCGCCGACAAAGGCACCTGGAACATGACGACCAGCGACGTTCTGTTCCAAGGTTCCGTGCGGGTGCAAAAAGGTGCCGAAACTTGGATAGGCGAAGAATTCGAATACCATTTTGATACCAAACAACTGGACGGCAAGCATTTCCGCATGGGCCAGGCGCCATTTTACATGGCCGGAGATGCGTTGCACGGCGTCGGCGAAGGCACGAACGCCGTTTACCAGGGGACCAATGCCATGGTCACGACCGATGATTATTCTCAACCGCTGCTGAAAGTGCGCGCCAGGCGGTTCGTCCTCGTTCCCGGCAAGTACGTCGAAGCCCACGATGCCACGCTCTACGTCGGCAAAGTGCCGGTATTTTATTTTCCCTACTACCGGCGCAGCCTGGAGCAAAATCAAAACGGATTCTCTTTCCTGCCCGGGTACCGCAGCCTGTATGGGCCCTACCTGCTTTCCACCTATAACTGGGTTTTGAACGAGCAATTGCGCGGCGCGGTGCATGTGGATTTGCGTGAGAAGCGCGGCGTCGGCTTCGGGCCGGATTTCGATTATAATTTTGGCGAGTATGGCGAAGGAACCCTGCGCTATTATTACACCCATGATGAACAGCCGGGCGTCGATCCCTCCATCGGCACCCCCATTCCGGCGGATCGCCAGCGCACCTATTTTTCCTACACTGGGACTCCGCTCACTAATCTCACCATCCTTTCCCAGGTCGCCTACCAGACCGATCCGTTCATCATCCGCGATTTTTTCGAGTCACAATATAACCGCGACATCCAGCCCAACACTTTCGTTGACGCGAACCAGCTCTGGCAAAATTGGAGCCTCGACGCCACGGCACAACCGCGCATCAATCCCTTTTGGGAAACCGTCGAACGGCTGCCGGAAGTGCGGTTGACCGGTTTCCGCCAGCAGATTGGCACGACCCCGCTCTATTACGAAAGCCAGAGCACCATCGGCTATTACGGCAGGCTGTTCGCCAATACGAACAACTTCGGCCTGACGAACGGCCTCGGCATGCCCGTGCCGCCGCCGGGAGATTTTTTCGGTTCCCGCGCCGACACCTTCCATCAAATCACCATGCCCCAGACCTTTTTCGGCTGGCTCAATTTCACCCCGCGCGTCGGCGGACGCTTCACCTATTACGGCAGCGAGTCCGGCCCCGGGGGCACCAACTCCAGCCATGATCGCGAAGTCTTCAACACCGGCGCGGAAGTTTCCTTCACCGCCTCGCGCCTTTGGGCCGGCGTGGAAAACCAGTTCCTGGACGTGGACGGCATCCGCCATATTTTCCAGCCGTCGGTGAATTACGTTTACATTCCGTCGCCCAATGTGCTGCCCAATCAGCTTCCGCAATTCGATTATGAACTCACCAACAGCCTGCGCCTGCTGCCGATTGAATTCCCCGATTTGAACTCCATTGATACCATCAATCGCGAGAACACCATCCGTTACGGCATCAACAACCGCATCCAAACCAAGCGCAACGGCGAAATCCAGGACCTCGTCAACTGGGATACTTACATGGATTGGAATTTGCGTCCGCTCACCGGCCAGCCCGTCCCCGCATACAATCAATCCACCTTTTCGGACATTTACAACGATCTCAGCCTGCGGCCCCGTTCCTGGCTCACCTTTAATTCCTACACCCGCTTCAGCATCGAGAATGGACAGTTCAATCTCTCCCAGCACACCCTGACCCTCCAGCCCAACACCACCTGGAACTGGTCGCTCGGCCACCTGTACTTGCGCAACGGCCCCATCTTCGGGCCGGGCGACAACCTTTACACCAGCATTTTCTTCTATAAGTTCAACGAGAACTGGGGCACTCGCATCGCCCATTACTTTGACGCCAGCCACGGCACGCTTCAGGAACAGGATTACACCATTTACCGTGATTTGCGGAGTTGGACCGCTGCGCTGACCTTCCGCGCCCTGAACAACCTTTCCAACGGCAAGGACTACACCGTCGCATTCACCTTCTCCTTCAAGTCATTCCCTCGCTTCGCTCTCGGCCAGGACACCGTCCGTGCCGCCACGCTGGTGGGATATTGAAATTTTTCTCTGTGGGAGCCAATGCAACGGGGCACGACAATCGAAAAAATTGCGCACTGATTTTGAGGAATCGACCACCCTTCCATGAACTGGAACATCAAACCTCGAATGAGGAAACCGCTCGTACCGTCAACCTCCCGATAGCGACCGCGCGTGGGAAAAAGGGGGCTGAAAAGCCGCGTTTCCAGCTATGGCAATTCGGATTACGCTTTCACCTTGGCCTTCGCCGGCGTTGGCGTGGAGGGTGGCAAAGTCATGCAACCCGGCGCGGCTTGGAGCAGATTGGGCGTCACATCCGCGTTCGTGTTGCGCACGGCCCAGGCGATGCCGCCGAAAAGCATTTCTTGATAGTTTGGATTCATCCAGACGTCCTCGCGGTGGCCCATTGAGGTGTAGAATACCCGGCCTTTGCCATGCATCCGCGCCCAGGTGGCGGGATAGGGCGGACGCTGATAATGCTGGCCTTCCATGGTGCCGGTTTCCTGGACGAGGATGACGTGCAGGTTGCTGGAAAAATCCTTCAGTGAATACCATTCGTCCATCAATTTAAATTCCGGGCCGCGATCCTTGAAGCCGGGGAATTGGGGGTCCACCACCTGCATCGTCGCGACCTGCTGCTTGTCGTGATGGATGAATTCCGCGCCGATCATGCGGCAATAAGGATCGGCGGCATCGCCGTAATTTTTAAACCGCGTGGGGACTTTGTCCTTCGGCGTGTCCGCACTTTCGCCCAGGTGGAAAGTATCGGTGGCGGAATGGGTGCCGATGAAGCCTTTGCCATGCTTGATGGCGTTCAGGAACGCGGCTTTGCCTGCGGGCGTCATGGGCGGGTTCTTGTCCGTGCCCGCTTCGGTCAGGTTGCCGGTCGTATAAAAGAAATAGGCGTCAAATTTTGCCAAATATTCCGGCGTGAACAGGCTGCCGTCCTTGGAGAAGGTGAACTCAATTCCGTGCTGGGGGCCAAGTTCGGTCAGAATCTGCTGCGCGAAACTCGGCTTGCCGTTGACGGACTTGATGACGGAATGCTCGTAGCCTGAGGACTTGCTGAAAAAAAGAACCTGCCTGGGCTTGGAAGAAGCGGAATTGTTGAGCGAGGTGCAGCCGGCCAGTCCCAGGCCCAAGGCGGCAGCCCCGGTGCGGAAGATCATTTCACGTCTGTTCATAAATATAATATTTTAACGAGCCCGGCCTGAAATGGTCTCACGGTGAACGGGCTTATGCCAATAAAGCTGAATCAGCGCTGCTCCCGCGTCAATGAATAAAGGCGGGCATCTTCTTGTAGCCGCCGAGGTAACGAGGCGGAATTGCGCATCTGAAATTTGAGATTGTGGGAACGGCAGCGGCTGCAAGGCATTACCATTTCCTATTTTTGTATTCCTGCCAGGTCTCGTTATCCTTGACATAATGCCCGTCCGCCTGTTTTTTCGCGTGGTCAATTTCCAATGTGCTCGCTCCGATGTGCTCCATGACGGCGAGCTGGTGTTTCATGCATTGCTGCTCGGCCGCGGTTCCGGTCCAGACGGCATCTGGCACCGGGCCGCCATGCGTTTTGCGGTGGTCGTGATAGAGTTTGGAATGAAACGAATCATGCGCGATGGTTGCCGCGCACCAGGTCACAGAGTAAAAAGCCGTGCTGTCACTGATTTCATAAGTGGGCGGGGTTTTGTAAGCCCACATGCCGCTGCGTTCGCCCTCCTGTATCCGCCCGATGTAGTTCGTCACGATTGCGTAAGCGTTCGTATCCCGCGCTTTTAACAGAAGCAAGGCTTGGTGAATTTGGTTGGTGAATCGCGATGAACCGACGATTTCCGGCTCTGCCGCTTGCGCGCAATGGCAGGCAGGTGAAACAAAAAAGAGCCAGAAACCAAAAATTGCAACAAGGTGCCGTGTTTTCATGGTTCCCAACATTGATCTGCAACCGGGTGCTCGCGCACTGAAACAATGGCTGTTCTGAAAAGACATCTGGAAGCTGCCTTACTTCATTTCTTTCGTCCAGCATGATTCCCGGAACGAATGGCTCTCCGGCTTGACCTGTTTCGTTCGCGGGCTGGGATGTCCAGCTTTTTCATTACACGGCTGAAGCCATTTGAATCTTGCCAATCGCGGCCAGAACATTCTAATCACGTCATGCACCTGAATATTCGATTTTTCGCGACGGCTTTGGTTGCGGGTTATTTGGCTTGGTCGGCGGCTTTGGGACAGGCGAAGGCCGGGCCAGGGATTTTTGAGGCGGATGGCGATGTCGGCGTGACGGCTCATGCGGGGGCGGTTGAGCATGATGCCGTGCAAAAGAGTTATCTGGTTTCGGGGGGCGGGGCGAACATGTGGTTTACCAACGATGCGTTTCACTTTGTTTGGAAAAAAATTTCCGGCGATTTCACGCTGGCGGCAGATATTTCTTTCGTGGGCAGCGAGGGCGATGCGCATCGCAAGGCTTGTTTGATGGTGCGCCAGAGCCTGGCGCCGGATTCCGCGTATGCGGATGCGGCATTGCATGGGAACGGTTTGACTTCGCTGCAATATCGCGAAACCAACGGCGCAACGACGCGGGAAATCCAGGCCAATGTCTCCGGACCCACGCGTTTGCGGCTGGAGAAGCGCGGGCAGAACGTCTCGATGTCCATTGCCAGCCCGAACGAAAAACTGCATCCCAGCGGCGGCTCGTTTCAGCTGGCGTTGGACGGTCCATTTTATGTCGGGCTGGGTGTTTGCGCCCATGACAACAACGCGCTGCGACAGGCGCGGTTTTCGAATGTGGAATTCACGGAGGAACAGCCTGCGGTCGGCAAGCCCGTCTTCGGCAACACGCTCGAAATAATTCCCATTGGTTCCAAGGACCGGCGCGTTGTGTATTTCACGACCAACCACATTGAAGCGCCGAATTGGTCGCGCGATGGGAAGTTTCTCTTGTTTAACGGCGGGGGACATATCTTTCGCCTCCCCGTGGCGGGCGGCGAACCGGAGCCGGTGGACACTGGCTTCGCCATACGTTGCAACAATGACCACGGGCTTTCTCCTGATGGGACGCAACTCGCCATCAGCGACCAATCGCAGGGCGGGCGCTCGTTGATTTATCTGTTGCCGAGCAGCGGCGGCGCTCCACGGCGCATTACGCCGACGGGGCCGTCCTATTGGCATGGCTGGTCGCCCGATGGGAAGACGCTCGCCTATTGCGCCGAGCGCAACGGCGAATTTGATGTTTACACCGTGCCGGTCGAAGGCGGCGAGGAGCGGCGACTGACCACGGCTCCAGGTCTGGACGACGGGCCGGAATATTCTCCGGATGGAAAGTTTATTTATTTCAATTCCGAGCGCAGCGGCCAGATGCAGATCTGGCGGATGCAACCGGATGGCGGGCAGCAGGAGCAGGTCACCTCGGATGAATACAACAATTGGTTTCCGCATATTTCACCTGATGGCAAATGGCTGGTGATGCTTTCTTATGAGAAGGAGGTAAAGGGACATCCGGAGAACAAAAATGTGGTTTTGCGTCTCATGCCGGCGGCGGGAGGGAAAATCGAGGTGCTGGCGAAGCTGCACGGCGGGCAAGGGACGATCAATGTGCCGTCGTGGGCGCCGGACAGCAGCAAGCTGGCGTTTATGAGTTATCCGTTGATGCCGTAGGAAATTTGAAATGATATTCGGCCATGGAACCGGAGATGCTCGCATGGCTCGCCTCGCTGTGCTCGAAAGTGAGGAGTAAATTGGCTTTTATACCCAGGGTAGGCCCTCTTTGAATCGGGCCAACCCTGGGCTAAATGACAAAACCCCGTTGGGGTTTTTTGAGTCAGGATGGAGATTGGAAACTCTGGCTGCGCCGTCCACGATCTGGCAGAGGATGGGCTGGATTTTGTGGCCGGATTTTTTTTCGTATTCGCGGGCGATGGTGGCCATGAAATCTTCGGCTTGATGGTGGGC
>JAQGPB010000292.1 GCA_028293265.1 Pedosphaera sp.
TCCCACCAGTGGTTGATAAGCGGGCTGAGTTCCAGGCGGACTTTGCCGACAATTTGAGTCCACATATGGAGCGTGGCATAGGTGTCCTGCCATTCAGCCAGCGGCAGCGCGGGCCATACCTGTTCCACGGTCGAAATGGTTTCGCTTGTCATGGTATCTCCTTGGTCATGCTTTCGGACGCCGATCCTTGACATTGATTAAAACTCCGCTCAACGAGAGCCTTCGTCAATCCGCCGGGGTGCGTTTCTTTAAAATCCGCTTTTGGGATTTTCAAATCGCAGGGTGCGATTCCCCATTGGAAAAGGGGAAACGCCCCAGCCCCGGAAATTTGCGCTTTGAAAATTCAAGTTTAAACTCTCGGCATAGGATTTTGAGGAGCCATGAGAAACACTGTCGCCGAAACAGCCGGGAGATCCGCTTTCGCCAGATCCCGCGGGGTCGAAAATGGGGAGACTCCGTCACTGCGAACCGCTTTGGCGGGCCGGTATCAAGCTGTGCGTCAATTTTCGCGGACGATTTGCGAGACGTTGGTGGCGGAGGATTATGTGATTCAGACGATGCCGGAAGCCAGTCCGACCAAATGGCATCTTGCCCATACAAGCTGGTTTTTTGAAACCTTCGTGGCGAAGCCGCGCCGGCGCAATCACCGTCCGTTGCATCCGCAATATGCTTTCCTTTTCAATTCGTATTATAATGCCGCCGGCAAAATGCACGCCCGGCCCCAGCGCGGTTTAATTTCCCGTCCCACGGTGGAAGAGACTTACGCATACCGAAAACATGTGGACGAGATCGTGGAGGAGTTGCTCGCGACGGCCGACCAAAAGGAGCTTGAAGACCTGGCCCCGTTGATCGTTCTCGGCCTCAACCACGAACAGCAGCACCAGGAACTGATGTTGACCGACATCAAGCATGTGTTCTGGATGAATCCGTTGCGGCCGGTGTTTCGGGAAGAAAAAATTCCGCCCCACTTCCCGGCGGCGGAACAAAGCTGGCGGAATTTTAAGGAGGGCATTTATTCTATTGGACATGATGGACCAGAGTTCAGCTTCGACAATGAGGGACCCAGGCATCAGGTATATTTGCAGCCCTTTTCACTGGCATCACGGTTGGTGACGAATCGGGAGTATTTATCCTTTATGGAGGAAAATGGCTATCGGCGTCCGGAATCCTGGCTTTCGCTGGGGTGGACCACGGTCAGCGAGCGGGGCTGGGATGCGCCGCTCTATTTGGAACAGAGCGATGGTAAGAAATGGTGGATGATGACTTTGTCCGGCATGCGCGAGGTGCGGTTGGACGAACCGGTATGCCATGTCAGCTATTTCGAGGCGGATGCTTATGCGCGGTGGGCTGGGGCGCGGTTGCCTTCGGAGGCGGAATGGGAGGTCGCGGCGGAGGTCGCGCCGATTGATGGCAACTTTGCGGATGGCGGTTATTTCCACCCGGCTCCCGCGCGTGATATTTCGCAGCCCAACGGCTTGGCGCAGCTCTTTGGCGATGTCTGGCAGTGGACGCAAAGCTCCTATTCGCCCTATCCCGGATATGCGCCGGTGGCCGGGGCGTTGGGCGAATACAATGGGAAGTTCATGTGCAATCAGTATGTGCTGCGGGGAGCCTCCTGCGCCACGCCCAAATCGCATGTCCGTCGCACGTATCGAAACTTTTTTCCACCCGACGCCCGATGGCAGTTCATGGGCATCAGGCTGGCCAAGGACATGAGATGAATCATATGCTGATCGAGGAACAGGAGCTGGGGGAGGCGGAATTGATGCGCGAGAACTTCCGCCGGGATTTCGTGGATGGACTTTCCCGGCCGGCGAAGCGGCTGCCCTGCAAATATTTTTACGACGAGGAGGGCGCCCGCCTTTTCGAGGCGATTTGCGAGCTGGAGGAATATTATCCGACCCGGACGGAGGTTGGCATCCTGCGGCGGGAGATAAAGGAAATTGCGCGGTTGGCGGGTCCTGCTTGCAGCCTGGTGGAACTGGGCAGCGGCAGCAGCATGAAAACGCGCCTGTTGTTGGACCACCTTCACCGCCCTGCTTGCTACGTGCCGATTGATGTGGCCCGGACGCAATTGCTGGAATGCTCCGCGAATCTGGCGCAAGATTATGTGGGCATGGAAGTGCTGCCGGTTTGCGCCGATTATACAAACCACTTCGAACTGCCCGATTTTCCTTCCGCGTCCAAACGGACGATGGTGTTCTTTCCCGGCTCGACCATCGGGAATTTTGAGCCAAAAGACGCGGGACATTTTCTTCAGCGGATCGCAGCGATTTGCGGGGCTGAAGGAGGGCTGCTTATTGGGGTGGATCTCAAGAAAGATTCACGGGTCTTGCATTCCGCATACAACGATGCGCCCGGGGTTACGGCGCAGTTCAATTTGAATATGCTGGCACGCGCCAATCGCGAGCTTGGTGCCCGGTTCGATCTCACAGAATTCCAGCACCAAGCTTTTTACAACGAGCCGGCCGGGCGGGTGGAGATGCATCTGGTGAGCCGGCGACGGCAGGTGGTTTCGGTGAGTGGCAAGAAGTTTTTCTTCGCCGAAGGAGAATCCATTCTCACGGAGCACTCCTACAAATACAGTCTCGAAGAGTTCAGCCAACTGGCTACGTGGGCGGGCTGGAAAGTGCGCCGATGTTGGACTGATGACAACGCTTGGTTTGGGGTTCATTATCTCGTGCCTCGCGTGTCGAGGTCAGGTTGACGAAACGGCGGTTTGACGGGATGTTGGCAACACTCTGGCACGGCGACCCATCCCATGATCGAGCTTCAAGGCGTCAGCAAACATTTCGGCGCGCTCGTCGCGCTGAACACGACCGAGTTGGTTTTTGAAAAACGGAAGACGACCGTTTTGATCGGGCCGAGCGGTTGCGGCAAGTCCACGATTTTAAGGCTGATCATCGGCTTGCTGGAACCGAGCACGGGCCGTCTTCGGTTTGACGGGACGGTCATTTCTCCCAAAAACATCCTCCAATTGCGGCGTCGGATGGGTTACGTGATCC
>JAQGPB010000299.1 GCA_028293265.1 Pedosphaera sp.
CTGTGATGAGAGCGATGAAATAGGACGCGCCATTGTCCTGGGCGGCGATGGGTGTGAGGGTTAATTCGCACCAGAGGGGCGGGGTCTGATTGCGGACGCAACGAAATTCTTCCCGGCAAGCGCTGCGCCGGACCAAGGATTGCAGAATGCGCTGAAGGTTGTCGGGCGCGGTTTCCGGGTGGAACAGAAAGCTGAGTTTTTGGCCAATGACTTTCGGCGCGGTGTGTTGGGTCATGACAGTCAAGCCGCGCGAAGCGAAGATAATTGGACAGTCGGCAGCCCCGGCATCACAAATGACAATGGCGGCGTCGAGACAATCTACGGAAGACATCAGTAGGCTGGCGTCAATGGCCGACGAAGGCAGCGGCGACCGGGACGACCTGCCGGTGCCGTTTGCCACGGCATTTTCCGCGGCCTCGTTGGCGAAATCCGTTTTCATTTTGCTTGGCTGTTACATTCTGCCGGAGCGTTGTTAAATACGGGCATTCTCATCGTATCCGCGTGGAGGGGAAGGGAATGCCTGTCGCCGGTGAAAGATGGAAAGCAGGATTGTTGCCACGATTTTGAGGCGGATGGGAAGACTGTTTCCAATTCAAAACTTGCTGACTGGCTTCCTCATTGGTGTACAATCCACGCCATACTATGAAACTCCTTATGGCCCTGTTGCCGTTGATCATCCTCAATTCTTTCGCCCAGGCCGAGACCAATACGAATGCCATTGCAATTCCCCTCTGGCCCGACGGTGCGCCGGGCGCCTTGGGCAACGCCGACAAGGACATCCCCACGCTCACGCCTTTTTTGGCCGACGCCGAGCTGGCCACGGGCGCGGCGATGGTGGTTTGTCCCGGCGGCGGATACGGGGGGCTTGCGCCGCATGAGGGCAAGGAATACGCGCTCTGGTTGTGCGCCAATGGCATCTCGGCGTTCGTGCTGAAATACCGGCTCGGTTCGGCTGGCTATCGTCATCCGGTGATGCTGCAAGACGCCGCGCGCGCCCTCCGCCTTGTTCGTGCCCATGCCACCGAGTGGAACCTTGATCCGAAGCGCATCGGCATCATCGGCTCCTCGGCCGGCGGTCATCTCGCCTCGACATTGCTCACGCATTTTGACGCCGGCAATCCCGACGCCGCCGATCCCATTGACCGCCAAAGCTCCCGTCCTGATCTCGGTATTCTTTGCTATCCGGTCATCACCATGGGCGACAAAACCCATCGCGGTTCGCGCGAGAATCTGCTGGGGAAGGAGCCTTCGCCGGAAATAATCAAGCTGCTTTCGAACGAGCTGCAAGTGACCAAGGACACGCCGCCATGCTTCCTATTCCACACGGTTGAAGATACCGTCGTGCCAGTGGAGAACAGCTTGGAATTTGCCGCTGCCTTGCGCCGGGCGGGCGTGCCATTTGACCTGCACATTTATCAGTCCGGCAAACACGGCAGCGGCCTCGGTGGGGTGGTCTATAGCAATTATGATCCGGCCACGTTGCATCCTTGGACCCGTGATTGCATGTTCTGGCTCAAACAACAGGGTTTTGCGAAATAACCGCTTAATACGCCGGCCGATCTCAAGCTCTGTTTTTTAGTTCGAAACGGCCTAGCGGATTTACGATTTACGATTTACGATTTACGCGTGGCAACCGGGTTTGATGCGTCCTTTTAACGCTGTAATTTTGCAAACAACACAATGACCGCCGAAAAAATCGTCACCATCCGCAGCCTCTCCAAGATTTACAAACAGGGCGAAATCAACGTCACCGCGCTCCATAACATTTCCCTCGATATCCAGTCCGGCGAATTCCTCACGCTCATGGGCCCTTCCGGCTCCGGCAAGTCAACCTTGCTGCATATTATTGCCGGCATTGACCGTCCCACGAGCGGCGAGTGCCGGGTCCAGAATGTTGATCTTGCCCGGTTGAACGAGTCGGAGCTTGCGGATTGGCGCAATCAAAACGTCGGCTTCGTTTTCCAGACCTTTAATTTGATTCCGGTGCTGACGGCTTATGAAAATGTTGAACTTCCGTTGCTCCTTACCAGGCTCAATCGCCGCCAGCGCCGCCAACATGTTCAGACTGCCCTTGAACTCGTCGGCCTGAGCGAACGAGCGCGGCATCTGCCGCGCCAGCTTTCCGGCGGACAGGAACAACGTGTTGCCATCGCCCGTGCGCTGGTCACTTCGCCCAGCCTCATCGTGGCGGACGAGCCGACCGGCAACCTTGACTCGCAATCCGCGCACGATGCCCTGGGGCTGTTGCAAACCCTCAGCCAATCCGCCGGCAAAACTGTCATCATGGTCACGCATGATCCGAAAGCCGCCGCGTTTGGCTCCCGCAGCATCCATCTTGAAAAAGGCGAGCTTTCGAATTGAGGTCCAAATGACGATCGGCACTTTCATTCTGAAAAACGCCCTGCGCAACAAGCGCCGTGCCACGCTCTCCGTCCTCAGCGTCGCGGTCAGCCTGTTCCTGCTCGTGACACTTTTGGTTGCCCTCCGAGAACTGACCGTGCCGGCAGAGGGCGAAGGCGCGGCCTTGCGGGTGATTGTCCGGAACAAGGTTTCCATCGCCAATCCCCTGCCAGCGCGCCAGCGCCCGATCATCGAGCGCATCCCGGGCGTCGAGGCAATTTCTTCGTTCACCTGGTTCGGCGGCAAATTCAAGAATGAGGAGGCAATGACGTTCGCCCAGTTCGCGGTTGACCCGAAGGAACTGGAGAAAATTGCGGTTGAGTTCAAAATGGCGCCGGACGAGTACGGAAATTTTGTGTCCAACCGCCAGGCATGCATCATCGGAAAAATCACCGCGGACAAACACCACATCAAGGTCGGCGACCGCATCGTCCTCACCAGCACCTTTTATCCCTGCACGCTGGATATGAATGTGGCGGGCATTTATGCGGGCAGCCCGGATGACCGCAACCTCTTTTTTCACCAAAAATATTTGGATGAATCCATTGACGATCCCGGCACCGTCGGCACCTGGTGGATCAAGGTGCGCACCGCCGAGGACATGCCGAAGGTCATTTCGGCGATCAACAAGACCTTTGCCAACACTTCGGCCGAAGTGCGGGCCGAAAGCGAGCGCGCGTTTCAACTCAGCTTCATTTCGATGTGGGGCAACATCAAGCTGCTTGTGAATTCCATCTGTACCGTGGTCGTTTTCACCTTGCTGCTCGTGGCCACCAGCACGATGAGCATGGCCATTCGCGAACGTTTTCGCGAACTGGCGGTTTTGAAGGCGCTGGGGTTCCGCCGGCGCGAGCTTTTTGCGTTCATTCTCGCCGAGAGTTTTGGCCTGGCCATGCTTGGGGCGGCGGTGGGAGTTGGCGGCGGCTGGCTGTTTTACACTTACCCGTTGATCGCAGGTTATGTCATGATGTTCATGGTTGGGTTGGTTTTGCTGGGGGCACTCTGGCTTTTGTTCACGAAGCGTTTTCTTTCCGGCGCATTCACTTTTCTGGGAGCCGGGTTGTTTTGGCCCATCGCATGGTTTGTGGTGACGCACGGAACCGTTGCCAAAATGACGAATTCAATTTTCATCGTGCTGGAAGTCACCCCGCGGATCATCGGCACCGGGCTCCTGGTGGCTGCCGGGCTTGGCGTCCTGGCAAGCATCGCGCCCGCATTCGCGGTGGCCCGCATGAGCGTGGTCAAAGGCTTGAAAACTCTGGATTGATTGCGCTCCTGTAAATTGTAAACCAAAATTCACATGGTTCTGCCGCTCAATTATAATATTCGCAACGTGTTTGTCCGGTGGCGCGCGACGATGGCGACGATTCTCGGCGTGGCGCTGGTCGTGTCGGTTTTTATCATCGTGCAGGCCATGGCTGCCGGATTGGAAAAATCCAGCGCCAATACGGGCGACCCGCTCAATTTGATGATTGTGCGCAAGGGATCGCCCGAAGAATCCAGCAGCAAGGTCAAATTTGACCAATTCAAGCAGATCCGCAACATGCCCGGC
>JAQGPB010000302.1 GCA_028293265.1 Pedosphaera sp.
CCTGTTGCGCCGCGACCTGGAGGCGTTGCAAAAATTTGCCTTTGGCGCGGTGATTTTGGATGAGGCGCAATTTATCAAGAACCCGGCGGCGCAGGTGACGCAATCGGTCAAGCAATTGCGCGCCGACCACATGCTGGCGCTCACCGGCACGCCGCTTGAAAACCGGCTGCTCGATCTCTGGAGCATCGTGGATTTCGTCCAGCCCGGCTATCTCGGCACGCAGGAGCATTTCACGCAAACTTACGAGCCGCGCGGCGAAGACCCGGAGAACGCCCAGCGCATCGCGCGCCGCCGGCTGTCGGCCAAGCTGCGCCCGCTCATGCTGCGCCGCCTCAAGCAGCGCGTCGCCAAGGACTTGCCCGACCGCATCGAGGAACGCCGCGATTGCCATCTGGGCGATGACCAGCGGAAACTGTATCTCGCCGAATTGCGCCGCAGCCGCGAGCAAGTGTTTCAGACCGTCGCAGAAAAGGGGCTCAACCAAAGCAAGATTCATGTGCTTGCGGCGTTGACGCGGCTGCGGCAAATCTGCTGCCATCCGCAGCTCGTCGGCAACGACGCCGGCTCGGGCAAGACGGAAACGCTTTTTGAGCTGCTCGACCCGCTGTTGACCGATGGCCAAAAGGTGCTCGTGTTCAGCCAGTTTGTTCAGGTGTTGAAATTGTTAGAACTGGAATGCCAGAAACGGCAGATTCGCACGCATCTTTTGACCGGGCAAACCAAGCAGCGCCAGGAAGTGGTGAATGCGTTTCAAAGCGATCCGCACGCCGCTGTGTTTCTGCTGAGCCTGCGCGCGGCGGGCACCGGTTTGAATCTCACCAATGCCAGCTACGTCGTGCTATACGATCCTTGGTGGAACCCCGCTGTTGAAGCGCAGGCCATTGACCGCTCGCATCGCATCGGCCAGGTGAATACCGTCAACGCATACAGGCTCATTGCGCCAGGGACAGTGGAGGAAAAGATTTGGGAATTGCAGCAAAGCAAGGCCCGGACCATCGCTGATGTCCTCGGCGAAGAAGGCTTCGCCCGCTGTTTGTCCAAGACGGATCTGGAATATCTTTTTGCGGAAGATTAATCGGCAGCCTGTGCCGGCGAAAGGGCCTGTCGTAATGATTAGGATGAACCAGTGATAAAAAAGGCCGGAGAGAATATCTCCCCGGCTTTGACCAGACTTTTTATCGAGGTGGCTTGTTTACTGCCCGGGAGGCGCGATGCTCTGAACCTCGATGAAAATCTGCTGCCCTTGCACGGCCTGCGCGCTGGTTGGATCCCAACCCAAGTGCGAGGTGTCGGCCGGCGTCTGGCGCACGGTGCCATTCAAGTTGACCGCCTGACCGGCGCTGATGTCTCTGAACGGCTGGGTGGCCCTGACATAAATGATCGTGCCATCGGCCGCCCGAATCGTGAGGAGTTGGGGACTGATCACTTTTTCAACATTCGCATTGGCGAGGCCCACTTGCCGTCCCACCAGCGCCGAAGGGTTGGAAGCAGAGTAGTTCAACTGATCCATTTGCGAGATAGGCTGATTGTTTCCCGCGCCGCTTGACTGGCCGGCCATGGGCGCAGGGGCTCCGGCGGCTTCGTTCGCGGGGGCTGACGCCTGTTCGCCCTGCGGGTTTCTCAGGTTGCCGGAGATGTTGACATTCTGCGGATTGCCGAGCGGCTCCGCGACTACATCTTCACTGCGTACCTGGCCCTGGACATTGACCGGCTGGGTGGTTTCCTGCTTATGAATGACCACGCATCCGGCGGGCACGGTTTCAGTCTGAACCATGGGCTGCTCCTTGGTCAGATTGATGGTGATCTCTCCATTTTGAAACGGCTGATTCAAAGCCGTGCCCTGGGCATTGCCCTGTCCGGCGGTGGCAGGCACGCGATCTACTGTCACTGTTTCCTGCCGAATTTCCACCGGTTTGGTGACCGTTTCCGTCTTCACTGTTTTGCGGATCCGCACGGCGCCATTGCTGACCTGCTCCTTGCCTACGTGCAATTTCTCCTTTTCCAGCGGAATCACCACGTTATTGGCGGACTGACTGGCCGCGGCACTGGTTGTGCAAGCGCTGCCCGATTGTGTTTCATAACCGGGTCCCATTCCGCCCATCGCCGCCGGTTCCCCGTAGGCGTTTCCGGCGACAATCGGCGCCGGGGGCGATTGATTGTTCTTTGCCTGGCGATGGAAGGTGGAACAGCCCGTTCCCAGCGCCAGCGTGGCCGCCATCGCGCAAGTTGTAATAATTCTGCTTTTTGTGTGTAATGATGATGAGTTCATATCAAGCCTTTCCGGTGATTTGTTGCGTTTAAATAAATACCACATTATCCCCTGATAAACGCTCCTCGCCGCGCCAGCGGCTGGCAACCGGGGTGTTGACCTACTTAGGGTGATCACCCATTGCGCCGGCTGTTGCCGTGGTTTTTGTTTTGGTAGGGGACAGAGCTGAATTCCGAATTTCCAAATTCAAATCATTATGAAACTAGAACGAAAAACCACCTGCTGGCTGGCCGGCGCGCTGCTACTCACCGCTGTTGCCGGATGCCGGAGCGACCGGGATCAAAATCGCGGCGGCTACGGCGGATACGAGCAAGGCACCGGGTACCAGGAACGGAACTGGGACCACGAACAGGATTGGAACAATCCCGGTGCTCCTTACGAGTGGCAACACCCGTCGCCGGGCCCGCAGATGGAAAAATGATAATCAGCGGACTGCGAGCCAACGCGAATGCCCGCGCCAGTTGCCGTCGGGATCGTAGTTGAGTGATTTCGCCCAATTGCAGGGATTCCACGGCTGGCCAAAGGCAGGAAAATGGCTGTCCGACATGGATTCGAACCATGACAAAAGCCTCCAAAGGGCCTTGTGCTACCATTACACCATCGGACAAACCGCAACGA
>JAQGPB010000314.1 GCA_028293265.1 Pedosphaera sp.
GTTCGATCTATTCTCCCTCGCCCCGCGAGGAACGAGCGGGGCGAGGGGTTGCTCGTTTTCGGCGGGTTCATTGGCATGGGTTTCCCCGTTCGATGTTCGATGTTCGATGTTCGATGTTCGATGTTTCCCGGTTCACCGTGAGGGCGGGCTTTCTCTTTAACTTTTCCGTGCATTTTCAATATTCTTCTCAGTCGTTGCCGCTTCCAAAAGCCGCGTCGCCCGCTCATTCAACGGAAACCAGACGCGAAAAGTCGTGCCCCGGCCGACGTTGCTTTCCAACTCGATGCGCCCTCCATGCGCCCGCACGATCCGCTGCACAATCATCAGGCCCAGGCCGGTGCCTTTTTTCTTCGTCGTGAAAAACGGATCGAAAATGCGGTTGATCTGGTCCTGCGGAATCCCGCCGCCGGTGTCCGCCACGCTCACCCAGACTCCGTCCGAGCCCTCGCCCGTCCGCAACGTCAGCACGCCGCCCTTGGTCATCGCCTGCATCGCGTTCTTCACCAGGTTTACGAGCACCTGCTGCACCTGCACGGCATCCAGCGGCGCGTTCGGCAACTGGCGCGCGAGCTTTTCCTTCACCGTAAGTCCCCGGTTGTCCAGCTCCGGCCGCAGCAGCGCCAACGTCTGCTCCACAATGTCATTCAACGAGGCCGGCTTCAGTTGCGGCGGCGAGGGGCGCATCGCCTGCAAAAATTGGGTGATGATGTAATCCAGCCGGTTGATTTCGCCCTTGGCCACTTCCAGGTATTGTTCCAGCTTTTGGGCGATGTCCGCCGTCTCGTTTCCCAGCGTGACAGTTTGCGGACGCCCGTGCCGGCGGGCTGGCGCAGCGACCGAACCGGCGGAATGGGATTTCAATTTCTTGATCTGCCGCTCCATCAATTGGAGATGGATATGGAGCGCATTCAGCGGGTTGCCGATTTCATGCGCCACGCTGGCCGCCAGCAACGTCAGCGCCTGGATGCGCTCGCTCTCAATGGCCTCAAAAGTTTTCTGCCGCGCCTCGGTGGCATCGTGCAGAATCAGCGCCAGCCCGGAACTCCCTGCCGCCTCGCCATCCAGCGGCGCGGCATAAAAACGGATATAACGCGGCCGCGGAAAATTGACCTCGAACTCATGCCGCACCACCCGCTGTCCGCCCTCGGCATCCATGCGGAAAAGTTTTTCCCAATCCAGCTCCGGCAAATACTGCGTGATGGGCCGGCCCTCCGCGTCGCTCGCTTTGAGACCGATCAATTGCGTCACCGCCTCGTTGAAATAAAGAATGCGTCCGTTTTCATCCACCACCAGCACGCCGTCCTCGATGGTATTGAACAACGTCTCCAAAAAACTGCGCTCACTCGCCAGCCGCTGCACCACCGTCTGCAAACCCTCCGCATCCAGCCGCCCAATGCGGCCAAGCACCTTGTCAAGAAAACTGGATTTGGGAGGCATGGTTAGGTGATGCGTACTGCGTGTTCCGTCAACCCGCCGGCCTGTCCCGAACCTCCGCAAGGTCTTGGACTGCGGCAGTCCTCTGCCGCTTTCGCATGGAACGGGCAGCCGCGGACAATCCGTGGCACACTTGTGCCAAAACGTATCGCCGAATATTTCAAACGCTTGGAATGTGAAACGACTATCATGCTACCCATCAAACATTTGTGATTTTAAATGCGCCAAATTGACACACAGCATTCTACTCCCGAATTTGTTCGGTGCAAGAAAGTTTTCCAGAAAAAGAATCCATCAATAATCCAAACTCGGCCCCCTTTAACGTCAATAGACCCCTATTCTCACCAGATAGTCCTGATCGGCCACGCCTGAACCCGCGTCGCCTGCGCAGCACCGCCTTGGGCGCGGATTTCCAAGGTCGCGTTCGAATCCAAAGGCGCAATGACCTTGGTGGCACAGATGGTTTCGTTGGCAAAGATTTCCAGGACGGAATGGTCTATGAAAATGCGCAGGCTGAGTTTTGGTGTCTTGTTGTCCAAGGAAAGCGGGGCTTCAGCGCCCGACATCTTGAAATCCGAGCGGGTGAAGTTCAGGACAATGGGCTGTACATCACCGGCTTTGCCCTTGATTTCGAGCGCGATGCTTTCCGCGTTCTTCAGGTCAATGTCGGCCTTGATTTCAAATGTGTTTGTTCCGGGCAATGGAAAATTTTCGCCGGCGCTTTCCAGGCGGACGTTCCGCCGTTCAACAACTTTGCCGCGAAGCTTGGTCAATTGCGGCGCGGGGGTCTGCCGGAGTTGGCCGTCGCTGGACAAGCTCAACAATCGCGGCAGAGACAGACAGCCATTCCAGCCATGGCCGTTCGGAAAACCGTTCACCCAGCCCCAGACGAGCCGTCGGCGATCGGAAAGCTGCATCGTGTTGGGCGCGTAAAAGCCCGGCCCAAAATCCACCAACCCGTTCGTATGTGCCTGAAAGCGGCACGTCTCCGCATCAAAATCGCCCACGAAATAATTCACCTTCCCATAAGGCGACACGAAGAGCACCCAATGATCGCCCAGCTTGAAAAAGTTGGGGCACTCGGCGGTGCGGGACCGGGGATCAGGCAGTTTGAAAAGGACGCCGCGATACTTCCACTGAGTCAGCGCGGCATTTTCCGCCTCGTAAATATTCACCACGGCTTCTCCGCCTCGCGCCTCGTTCAGGTTGCCGCCAGTGACCAGGAAGGTGCGGTTTTTGTCGTGAAAAATAAACGGATCGCGCCAGTCGTAGATTTTCTTTCCGTCATGCAATGCTTCGGTCAAAACCGGGTTGGCCGGTGATTTAGTCCATGTCATCATGCCGTCGTCGCTGGTGGCCGCCCATTGTTCGGCATGGGTCTGGGCCGATTTGCCGGGCGCGATGCTGGTGTAAAAAATCATCGGCGTGCCCTGGCCGTTGATGGTGCAGCAACCGGACCACACCTCAGCCTCACCAGCGTCAGTCGAAGGCCAGAGCGCGACTGGCAAAGGCTCCCATTTTGCCAGGTCGCGGCTGCGGACATGGCCCCAATATTTTGGCCCGCCCTGATCGCTGTACGGATGAAGCTGATAAAAAAGATGGTAATAGCCTTGGTAGTAAATCGGACCATTCGGATCATTGATCCATTGCGCCGGGGCGGTGACGTGAAAGCTGGGGTGCGCCGGATCGGATTGGGCGCGCGGTGCGGCGGCTTGGATGGCGGCGGCGGCGCGGGCAATGGCGTCGTTGGTTGTCTGCGCCTGTAAACAGACGGGCAGGAGACAAAGCGCGAATAATAATGAGCGAAGATTTCTAAAAGGTGAATTCATCGGGTCTCAGCATGACAGAACACCAGGGTTCGGTCGAGATAAGTTCATTTCAACAACTGCCCTTCTTGCCACGACCAATCTGCCGGTAGCCAGGGTGAACGCCTGGAGCAAGACCTTGCTCCTCGGCGATTCGTGACAGGAGGGCAGCAAGAGTTTCCTGCTCGCCGGGAGTCAACGCGGCGCAAAGCTTTTCCTGATGTTCCTGCGCCAGCCGCCCGATTGACTGCATCGTGGTCCTGCCTTTCGCGGTGACGTGCAAGGCATAGGTCCGCCGGTCTGCGGCGGTGGCTTTGCGTTCAATGAGGCCCATCTGTTCCAACTCATCCAGCACCAGCACCAGCCGGCTGGGGAACATTCCCAGCAGCTTCGCCAAGCCCTGCTGGCTGATGCCCGTGTCCGCGCTGATGGCCCACAGGATGCCCGCGTGCGCGGGGGCGAGCTTGAGCGGCCCCAGCCGCTCGGCGAACTTGGCGGCGGCGTGAGCGCCAACCTGCGAGAGCAGGAAAGCCAGTCGTTTGCGCCGGGTTTCTGAGGAACATTCGCTTGACATGATAAACGTCGTGTATTATTAATCAAATTAACGATTAACAGCATAAACGTAATTTGAAAATTTTTCAACCGGCAAAATCAGCCCCCGCAACCGCATAATCATTGTTTTTTATGGAAACTGAAAAAACCAGCCAGACCGTTCCCCGCCGCCGGAAGATGCGCTCGTGGATTCCGGCGGTTATCATTGCCATCGCCGTCGCGAGCATCACGTTCCTGACCCGGGCACCGGAACTGCCGATCATAAAAAAGATTCTTTACAGCATGCTGACCGTCCTCGGCTCCGCGCTGCTGCTGCTGGTGTGGTTTTTGTTCCTCTCCGCCTTCCGCTGGCGTACGCGAATCCTGACGCTCATCGCGCTTGCGCTCGCTTTGTTTGGCTTCAGCCGGTTGGTGCGGATTGATGGCTCGGCGAATGGCTCGGGCCAGCCGCGGCTCACATGGAAATGGGCGCCCAAGAACAGCGGCGAGATTAAAT
>JAQGPB010000353.1 GCA_028293265.1 Pedosphaera sp.
GTTGCGCGGTTTTGATTATCGTGGCGTTGGCCCGCGGGAAGTATCGCAGGACGGCAGATTATATGAGCCGATCGGCGGCGATACCTATTGGTTTGCCTCGGCCGAATACACCATACCGATCATTGACCGCCTGAGCTTCGCCTTCTTTTATGATATCGGCAATGTCTCCGCGCGGCCATGGAGCCTTTCGCCATTTGTAGTGCAGGGGAAGAGCTTCGGCGGCATACCGCCGGCGCGCCAGTTCTTCGGGACTTTCCCCGCCGGCAACACCCGCAGCTACAGCGACGATTTCGGCTTCGGCTTGCGGCTCACCATCCCGACGCTCGGACCCTTGCGCCTGGACTATGGCATTCCCATCCATCACGACGATTTCAATGGCCCGAGCGGGAAGTTCCAATTTGGGGCTGGTTTCAGCCGGCCATTGTGATTAGCTTAAGGACTTAATGATATGAAAATGATGCTTCGAAGAATATTGCCCGCGGTGCTGCTGTTCGGGATGCTGGCTATGCCGGCCATGGCGCAGAACCGGATTGCGACGATTGATCTGCGCAAGGTGTTCGACAATTACTGGAAACGGCAGGAGGCCGAGGCGGCGCTTAAAAAGCGCGGCAGCGATCTCGACCGGGAATTGAAGGGCTTCATGGACGACTATAAGAAGCTCAAGGATGACTACGACAAATTGCTGTCCGCCGCCAACGACCAGTCCGTCACCCCCGAGGAACGCGACAAACGCAAAGCCAATGCGGAAGCCAAGGTCGTTGAAATCAAGAGCACCGAGGATTCCATCCGCAAGTTCGAGGAAAACGCGCGCGAACAGTTGGATTCCCAAAAGAAGCGCATGCGTGACAACATCCTCCAGGACATACGCACCGCCATCAATGCCAAGGCTAAAAACGCCGGGTATGCCATGGTGCTCGACACCGCCTCGGAAAGTTTCAACCAGACGCCCATCGTGCTTTACACCAATGGGGAAAATGACATTACTGATCCCATTCTCACGCAGCTCAACGTCGGCGCTCCGCCACCGACGCCCACCTCGGATACCACGCCTGCCGCCTCCGACAAGACCGGCGGCAAGAAATAAGGCCTTTTACAACGGCAGGACAGTCTCAGCCCCGCTGGAAAGCCGTAAAATCAGGTTGGACGCCGCCTGGCCGGCGGGTTATGATGGGCGTGACCCTGCAAGTTAGACGCTTGCGGAATTCTGAAAAACAGGGCTTGCAAAGCCTCGCGGGGAAGACTAGGCTCTCCACTCTTTTTTAGAGACGCCGGAAACGGCGGGCGGCATTAAAAACCATGGTTCGCCGCCACCATAGTTAAAGTTATTATGGCAGTTAAAATTCGGATGAAGCGGGTCGGGACGAAAAACACGCCGGTGTATCGCATTGTCGTGGCCGACAGCCGCAGCCCGCGCGATGGCAAGTTCATCGAGGAACTGGGCACCTACCAGCCGTTGAAGAAGGACGCTAATTTTGAGCTTGATCTGGAACGGGCCAAATATTGGGTGAGCAAGGGCGCGAAGCCGAGCGACACCGTCGCCAGCTTCATCAAGAAAGCGGCAAAGGCGGCAGCCGCGGCCCCGGCGCCAGTGGCGGCTTAAAACTTCCGCGGGCCATGCAAGCCTTTTTGGAATATGTGGTCAAAGGGTTGGTGGGCCACCCCGATGCTGTGACGGTCACACCCGTTGAGCGCGAAGGGACGACGATTTATGAATTGCGCCTGCATGCCGATGATGTGGGCAAGGTCATCGGGCGGCAGGGGATGACGATCAATGCCATCCGCTCGCTGCTGCTGGCCGGGAGCGCGAAAAAAGGGTTGCGCTGCAGCCTCGAGATTGTCGAGGAACAGCCGGCGCGGTAGCCGCGCGGGGCGGGATTGGAACCAGCGCAAGCGTGGGTTTCCAACATGAAGATTGACGTGCTCACTTTGTTTCCCGCGATGTTCGCGGGGCCGCTCGACGAAAGCATCGTCCAGCGCGCACGCACGAACGGCGTGCTTGAGTTGACGGTGCATAATCTGCGGGATTACACCCACGACCGCCACAAGACGGTGATGACCGTCCGTTTGGCGGCGGGCCGGGAATGTTGCTGAAGCCGGAACCGATCTTTGAAGCAGTGGAAAATCTGGCGGGCGAAAAGACCCGCGTGATCCTGCTTTCGCCTGCGGGGCGGAAGTTCAATCAGGCCATCGCGCGCGAGCTGGCGCAGGCAGAGCAGTTGCTCCTGATTTGCGGCAGTTACGAAGGGTTCGACGAACGGATTCGCGAACATTTGGCCGACGACGAGCTGTCCATCGGCGATTACGTGCTGACGAACGGTGCGCTGCCGGCGATGGTCATCATAGACGCGGTGACGCGGTTGTTGCCGGGTGTGCTGGGCGATGATGAAAGTTCGCTGGACGAATCGTTCAGCCGGGATTTGCTGGAATATCCGCATTACACGCGGCCGGCGGAATTTCGCGGGATGAAAGTCCCGGACGTGCTGCTCTCAGGCAACCACGCCGAGATCGCCAAATGGCGTGCCGGGCAGGCGCAGTTGCGGACGGCGGAACGCAGGCCGGATTTGTTGGATGGAAAAACGGAGTAGTGGAGCAGTGGAGCAATGGGACGCGAACAAGAGCGTCTTCCCAGCACTCCGCCACGCCAATACTCCATGGCAATTTGAATTTATGAACCAAGCATTACTAGATAAAATTGAATCGGAACAGTATCGCAAGAATCCCATGGAATTCTCGGTCGGCGACTCTGTGAAAGTCCACACCAAGGTTGTCGAGGGGGACAAGGAGCGCATCCAGATCTTTTCGGGTGTCGTCATCGGCCGTCGTGGTCATGGATTGAACGCCACCTTCACCGTCCGCCGCATCAGTTACGGCGAAGGCGTGGAGCGCGTGTTTCCGGTGCATTCGCCCCGCGTGGACAAGGTCGAGGTCGAGCGCAAGGGCGCCGTCCGCCGTGCCAAGCTCACCTACCTGCGCAAACGCCTCGGCAAGGGTGCTACCTTGGTGAAGGAAAAAGAAGGCCGCACCGCCGCCGCCGACAACGCCGCCGCCAAGGCGAGCGAAAAAGCGGCCAGGAAGGTTGCGAGCAAAGCTGCCGCGGAAGCCGCCGCCAAAGAGACCGCCGCCGCTGCCGCACCCGCCACGGCGTAATCACACTGGCATATTTTCAGAAAGCGAGGCTTCGGCCTCGCTTTTTTTGGGCTCGTGCGGCTTGCACCCCATTTGAATTGTAGGAACCGAGGTAACGAGGCATTGACTTCTACATGCTATTGCGGAAAAGAAAATTCTTTATCGTTCCTTTTCACTTCCGAATCGGCATGAGGCCGAAATGGAGCAACAGCCATACGGGCACTGCGAA
>JAQGPB010000364.1 GCA_028293265.1 Pedosphaera sp.
CGCTCCTTTATTTCGCGCCGGCGCGGACGGTAACATGATATTTAGAAAGTAACTCGGTCTGCTGAGGTGAAAGCCGCGATTTCCGGTACATCTTTTTCATCCACCCCGCCCAATCGGTGTCGGTGTATTGGGCCGGGTCATGGAGCTTGTGGCACTTGGCGCATTTGCCGATGTAAAGCTTGCGCGCCTCCTTGATTTCCTGGCTGGACAGATCCCCTGCCTGCACCGAAACCGTTGCAAGCAAAACGATGAGGATGAAAATCAGCAGGCGCATAAGCTCAAAAACCTATTCCGAAAATAAGCCGCACATTGACCCTCTCATTGTCCGCCAGCTCGAGATGATCGCTGCCCGCGGGCGCGCCGGAGAAGTTTTTGCCGAAAATCTGGGGCATCACTGTGAGCGTCGCCCACCAGTTCGCCCGCCGATAACTGACCACCGGGCCGACATAGACCGCCGTGCTTTCCCAGGAATGATACGATGGCAATGTGTTGAAATCACGCGCCTCCATGCCTACGGCCCAGTGTTTGCCCAGGTCGCGAGCGATGCCAAAACTGCCCTCCACTTCGCCGTTGGCCGTGTGAAAGCGGTTTTCAAAAACGACGGAGTGCGTCAAGTTCACCGCCCATTTCCAATTTCCGCAACGCTGGCCGAGGATGATTTTTTCCTCCACTTCGCTTTCCAAGTCGGAGTAACGCGGTTCAAGATAGAGTGTCAACCCAACCTTATGCCCGGCGGGATTGAGGACTTGGTAACGGTTTTCGAGCGAGATGCCGTCAAAATTCCAATGGCTCGAATCCATGCCGGTCGCCGGATCGCGAAAGTGTTGATGATCCTCATTCACGTAGAGCTCCACCGTGTAATTGTCCGTGACGCCATATTCGAGGGAGTGGCGGATGTCCCATTCGCGGAATTGATCCTGGCCCACCGCGCTGTCACGCCCCGCCCGCAACGTCGCCCATTGTTCGACTTCCCACGCGCCCTGGGGCATGGTTTCGGGTTCGTAAGTGTATCCAAAGTAACGTTCCGTGGCCTGCGCCGATCCGACCGCCAGACCTCCGCCCACAAGCACCGCCATAATTTTTTTCCGTAGGTTCATTCGTTTGCTTGTTGTTTAAGTGTTTCTCATCTTGAGGCGGCATACTATTGAGAATGAGTCTCAATGTCAATACATTTTTGGCTAATGTCCTCACCTGGCCGGTTTTCAAAGGGACAAGATCATCTCCGCCACCCGCCGGCTCGCGCCGGGTCCGCCCAGCGAAGCAATCACTTCGGCCAGGCGCGCGCGGATTTTTTCCCGACGCGGCTGGTCGCGCAGCAACTCCAGCGCGGCGCGCGCGAGATTTTCCGGCGTGGCGGCGTTTTGCAGGAACTCGGGAAAAATCTCCTCGTTGGCCAGCAGGTTGGGCATGGTGAACCATTTGGCCGTGATGATGCCGGAGCAGATGCCCAACGACAGTCCAAAAGCCTTGTAGAGCGTCACCGTCGGGACGCCGAAATACGCGCACTCCATCGTGACGGTGCCGGTGGAGGCAATAGCCAGATCGGCGCGGGCGAGCGTTTCCGCCAAGTGGCCGCACTGGATTTCCAGGCCGGTTGGAAGCAAATGAGTTTTGGCCTGCGCCAAGAGGGATTCGGTGGGCAATATCAGGCGCGGGCGCAGATTTTGGATGGCGGCCTGCAAGAGCTTGAACGCCCCCAACATTGCCGGCAAATGCCGCTCCAATTCCCCCGGCCGGCTGCCCGGCAATAAAACGACCAAAGGTTTTATTGGGTCATCATGTTTCAGGGCGTCCGGTGATTCCGTACTCCGCACTCCGCACTCCGCACTTGCATACCTATCAATCAGCGGATGCCCCACGAATTCCACGCGCAACTTCGGCACTTTTTTGGCATACCATTCCTTTTCGAAAGGAAAAATGCTCAGCAACAAATCGAAGTCCCGCGCAACGTCATACGCCCGGTCCGCGCGCGACGCCCAGACCTGGGGCGAAATGTATTTGATGATTTTCGGCTCCCAATTGTTGAAGGTGCCACGGCGGGCGCGGACATATTGCTTGATGGCGGCGGCAAAGCGCCCGTTGAACCCGGAGAAATCTATGCAGATGATAACATGCGGCTCGCGTTCCTTGGCCATCGCCAGCAGTTGGTTGAAGAGCCGCCGGAACTTCAAATAATTCTTCAACACATCCAGGACCCCAGTCACCGAATGCTGGGTCAAGTCGAACGCCAGTTCCACCCCCGCCTGCGCCATGCATGGGCCGCCCGCGCCGAAAAATCTCGGCGCCAAGTCCGCGCGCAGCGGCTGGACTTCCGCCGAGTAGGTGGGCTGGCGTTGGATTCCGGTGCGCAATTCCCGGACCAGTTCGGCCGCAAGCATGTCGCCGCTGGCCTCGCCCGCAATCAGCATGAAACGTTTTGGCGTCATGGTGAGTTTGGATTCGTAAAAGGACCCTTGCCCTGGTTCTCTTCAACAAAGGCCGCCACCGCAATCGGCGCGAGGCACAGCGCCACGCCGCTCAATAGATTGGTGATCATCCCGCCAATTCGAATTGGCAGCGGCATCTCCGATTTGTTCCACGGCTCGCCCGGCTTCTGCCGCGTGGCGATGCCGACCGGAATGGGAAAGCCTTCGAGATGCGTATTGGCGACCTTGTACTGGATGAAAAACGCAAACCAGATTCCGACCGCAATCCCCGCCAAGCCAAGAATTGCAAACGCCCGCCACCATTTTGGCCCGAACCCGCCCCGCCGCAACCAACGGAAAATCGCAAAAATCGCCCAACCCGCCAGCGCGGCAAACGGTATGATGACGATAAAGCCCATTGTGATTTACGGCCAATTATCGCCGTGTTGAAATCGTGCGATGTCACTAGTGCGAAAAGCTGAAATGAAATCCGTTACGAATTCATCCTGGGGCTTTTGCGGCAGAATAACGCGAAGCAGCTTGAACTGTGCGGGCGGCTGGACTTGGCGAACATTATTGGCAAAACCGAAATCGCGTGTGAAACAGAGGTCAAAGTTTTGGATTGCAAATTGGTAAAGCCGACCATTGTCCAAACCTTGCATCCGCAATGTATGCACAGACTCAACCTCATGGCCTTCCGCGCGCAATGCACCGACGAGCTTGCGCGGAAGGTTCTCGTCCAGCAGAATTCTCACGCCGGTTGCAGTTCCTGCTGGTGGGCGAGTTCCTTCAGTGCTCCGCGCACCGACTCCTCCGTCAAGCTCGGGTATGCGTCAACGATCTCAGCGACCGACATTTTGGCGGCGAGGGACTCCAGGATGAGCGCAATGGAAATGCGCGTGCCGCGCACACGCGGGCTTCCACCCAAATGTTCCGGGTCTGCGACAATCCAGTTCTTCATGTCAATAATCTAACCGTTTCGTCCTGATGCTCAAGCCGGAAAAGCGCGCGTCCCAAAGCACCAATGGTCCAGATTGTAGAGAATTCACAAATCCGCAACCACACACCGCCAGTCAATTCCCACTTCCCGGCAGACGTCCATCAGACAATCAATGTTCCAATCAAGGAGGGCCTTTGCAGGGTCGGTCAAGCAGCTTTCAACCTGCCATCCAACAATGCCTTCAAACTCGCCAATGGAAAGTTGCTTCTCAGCGCAGTGTTTTTTTATTTTTGCGATGACCTCTGAAAGGGAGATTCTGGCAAATGCCTGGTCGCAAAATAAACCCCGTGGATGGATGTCGAATTTTTCACAGATGCTTTTTACTTCCTGAAGAGAGTAACACTGGTTTAGTTCTCCTTCGCACAGTTCGATGTCATAATAACCGCTGCCACTATATGGGTAATCCATTAACTCAGCCGCCTCATGAATGGTGAGTCCTTTTCGTTCGCGTGCTTCAATAAGTTTGGGGCGATAATCTGTGCACGTAATTTCTTTGTTATTCCCGGCCTCTGTTCCTTCGTCGTTCATTTGGTCTGCTCAAGTGAAATAGAACCGTGTCAGGTGAAAGAAAACCGGCGCAGCGAAACATAGCGAGTCAATGCGGTCCATGATGCCGCCATGTCCTTCAATCATGCTGCCGTAATCTTTCACTCCCCGGTCGCGTTTGATGGCCGACATGACCAACCCGCCGGCAAACCCCATCAACGTGATCACTAGCGCCATGCCCGCCGATTGGATCGGTGAAAACGGTGTCGCCCACCACAAACCGGCTCCAATCAGTGTGGCAGAAAAAATGCCGCCGATAAACCCTTCCCAGGTCTTGTTAGGGCTGACTGTGGGCGCTATTGGATGACAACCGAGAGTCTTGCCCCAGACGTATTGGAGCACATCGCTGATTTGTGCGACCAATACGAAATAAAACATCAATTTTCCATTTTGGCCCGCATAACCCTCGATATTCAGGGCCAATAGTGCGGGAACGTAACTCACGCAATAAACGCAAAGCATCAAGGCCCATTGGATTTTTGCGGTGCGTTCCAGAAAATTTCCACAATCACCGGCGATCGCGCTGCGGAGGGGAATGAATAAAAATGCGTAAACTGGAATCAGAATCGAAAAAAGCCCGTACCATTTCACTGCGATCAAATAATATTGCAGCGGAAGAATGATAAAAAAGATCCAAAACAATGCACGATGGTCGCCCAGCCGGGTTGGCGTCAGTGTGATGAATTCCCGCAAAGCCAGGAACGATGTCAGCGCAAACAACACTATGGAACCGATCCCCCCGGTTGCCATCGCCAATCCAAACACTGCCACCATCATCCACCATGCCCTGATGCGGGCGTTTAGATTTTGCACCGTGGCTTTGCCTCGCTCATGGCTGATACGCAATGACAAAACCCATCCGATCAGGGAGGAGATCACCAAAAGGATCAGGACTCCGCCGACCAACCAGCATGTTTGTCTGTCCAGCGTGAGATTCATGATGATCTTAATCCTGTCACTGCTGATTGCGCGCGTTCGAGAAACGCGGCCTTTTCTTCATTGGCTTTCAATCTTATCGGAGCGCCAAAACTCACACTGCCCAACAACGGAACTGGCAGAAATTCGCCTTTGGGCAGAATGCGATTCAAATTTTCGATCAACACCGGGACAAATTCAACGTCGGGACGGTCTTTGGCGAGATGAAACAATCCTCCTTTGAACGGCGCCAGTTCCGTGCCTGATTGCCTGCCGCCTTCAGGAAAAATGATCAGGGAATGACGTTTTCCTAGAGCATTGAGCATGTCTGACAATGGATTGTTATGTGCGGTGGGCCGTTTGCGCTCAATCAGCACGGCATGGAGAACTTCATTGGCTAGGTACGTTCGCAATCTGCCTTTCGTCCAATAATCACGCGCTGCCACCGGACGGGCAAGCGCCCGCACTCTTGGCGGCAGCGAAGCCCATACCACCAATGCGTCCAGGTTGCTGGTATGGTTTGCAAAATAAACGCGTTGACGGGCGTCAGGTGCGCAACCCACCCAACGGGTGCTTGCACCGCTGATGAATCTTGCCACGGCTGCAAGCAATGATCCGATCATTTCTTGAATTCCATTTCCCTTGTGATTTGCCGGCAACGGCGAAAAATCGTGACCATACACCCGGCCACAACCATGGCCAGGGCTGCGGGAATTATTCGCGACAGCGGGGGCCACATTGGTGTAAATGCGCCGATCAAACATGAAATGGTCATCACCGCCATGCGCTGTTGTTTGGCCATGGGCCCCGTGAACTGCTGTCCCGCGCCCATGCTGGCCCCCAATGCGCGCGCATAAGCAGTGATGACTGCCAGTATAGCCGCCGTCCAACCAAGTTCACGCGTCCATACAAACTCCGGCACGGAATGCGCCGCGCCGATAAAAATAAAGGCGTCCGAAAAACGGTCGGGCAGTTCGTTGAAAAGTTCGCCAGCCTTGGTTTTAAATCCACCTTCAATCGCAACCATTCCGTCGAATAAATTGCAGAGCAGCCGGAACTGCATTCCGCAAACGGCAATGATCAACAGGACACTCCAATGCCAGTCCCTGGCCGTTGTGCCCGCAAACCAAAGACAAATTCCTGCCAGCGCGGCAAACACGGTGCCGGCCACGGAAATAAAGTTTGGGCGCACGCCCGCCCGCACCAACCCGCCCGCCACGGCACCCGCCCATTTCGTATCGCGGGATTTCAATGGGCGACGGGTTATGGCCCCTTCGTCATTCATTTGGTCTGCTCCACCTGCCGCGTGATCTCAAACGCCAAGTCCAGCGCCAGTTTCGCCGATTCGCCGCTGACCACCGGCGTCTGGCGGGCGCGGACGCAATCCACGAAGCTTTGCAGCTCGACCTTCAACGGCTCGACTTTTTCTATCGGCACCGGCTCTCGCACGATGCGTTTGCCGCCAAATTCGCTGACGATGGTGGAGTCCTTTGCGGCCAATAATTTTTTCAACAATGAAGATTCCTCCTCGTCGTCGCGGGCGATGCGATAAATGAAACCCTCCTGCGCGCGGTAATCGAGCGAGACGTAGCTGGTGTTCGCGCCGCCGCTGAACACGCGAATTTTTCGCATCTTCTCCGGGCTGACACGGCTGGCGGTGAGGTTCGCGACGCAGCCGTTCGCAAATCGCAACCGCGCGTTGGCGATGTCCTCGGACTTGCTCAGGACCGGAATGCCGACCGCATCCACGCTCGTCACCGGCGATTTCACGAATGCGAGCACGACATCCAAGTCGTGAATCATCAAATCCAGCACCACGCCGATATCCGTGCTGCGGGAGGGGTAGGGGGACAGCCGGTGCGTCTCGATGAAGCGCGGTTCCGTGCAGATGGTTTCGAGATATTTGAACACCGGATTGAAGCGTTCGACGTGGCCCACCTGCAGGACGCAACACTTTTGCTGGGCCAGTTGGACCAGTTCAGCCGCCTGGGCGGCATTGTCGGTCATCGGTTTCTCGACCAGCAAATGTTTTCCCTGCTGCAAAAGCATTTTGGCGAGTTCAAAGTGCGTGGTCGTGGGCGTCACAATGCTCAACGCGTCGCTGGCATTGGCGGCTTCGGATACGGAGGCGAAAGCGCGCACGCCATGCTTCGCTGCGATCTTTTGCGCCGTGTCGGAAACAGTGTCATAAATGCCGGCAAGCTCGATGGCACCTGCACGAGCCATCTCAGCGTAAATGCGCACATGCTCCTTGCCGAGCGAACCCGTGCCGACGACCGCAACTTTTAGCGTTGATGACATGGGCGAGTTATACGGGTGCAACTTTAAACTTTAAACTTTAAACTTTAACCCCATAA
>JAQGPB010000386.1 GCA_028293265.1 Pedosphaera sp.
TTACGCCTGCGGATACCTGTTTTTGCTGTTGTTCATTGCCGGACCATTGCGGCGCTTCGGCGCCTACACCATCCCTGATTTCGCCGAGGGACGATACGACTCGCCGGTGTTTCGAAAGATCGCAGTAATTTTCGTCCTGTTCATCGGTTTCTTTTACACCATGCCGCAGATGAAAGGCGCAGGGACGACCCTGGCCTATATTTTCCCCGGGCTCGATTATCGCTGGGGCGTGCTGCTGGTTGGCGTGGTGATCACGTTCAACGTGGCATTGGGCGGCATGAAGGGCATCACGCTGGTGCAGGCGGTTCAATATTGGTTGAAGATGTTCGCCATCTCGGTGCCGATTTTTGTTTTGATGAGCGTGTATGGCAATTATGGAAAGCAACTGGGACTAAACGGCGGTGATTTGCATGACAAAGGCCCGGAAGGTGCTCCCGCGAGGGTCGCCGCCTGGCTTTCGCCACCCGGGCCATTGACGACTAATCTGATCAGCGTCAGCACGAGCATGTCTTTGTCGGCGGTCAATGGTTGGGTCACTTGGGACGCGCCGCCGCTGCTGCAACGTTGGGAGGACCGGATTGATAGTTTGTTTGGACGAGGGCAGCAGTATTATATGGTATCCGATGCCAAGACAATTTCGGTCTTGATGGAGTATTCCCAGCTTTCCGGGAAGAGGGTTGTCATCCACACCAATATTGGCCTCACCCGGATGCTCGGGCCGTACACGTTAAACCGCACCAACTTGACCGGGGCCATCGCGCAAATTGAGTCGTTTCTGGACCAGCACGACATTGCCCTGGTTCCAGACGGCGGCGGGACGATGCGCGTAATGACCAAGAAGATGGCTACCGATTGGATCGCGGCAAACTCCACAAGTTTGCGGCAGCCGCTTCCACCCGCCGCTCCCAAAGACGAAGCGTGGCTCATGCCGTTCGGCCCGCTCACCACCAAAGCGGCGAAGGCGGCCAATGCTTCGCCGCGCTGGAACACCAGCCCGGAAATGCGTGCGACGCTGATTGATTTCATGAACCGAAAACCGCCGACGTTAGGTGAAGCCTTTCGCACGCGGATTGGCGAGTCGCTGAAGAGAGTCATCGAAGGCAAACCCAAACAACAACAACAGCATTCGAACTTTGAAGATTGGACGAACATGGCGCCGAATGTGGTGAGAAAGACGATGCAGGACCCCATGCTCTTTGCACTCCGCGATTTGGGCCTGCTCGTCGGGCGTCCGGTGCTGGTGGCGACGAACCTGCCCCGGCCTGCGTTGACAATGGATGGAGCCTTTCATTCGAGCGAGGAGTTCACAAATTATCTGGAACGGCTCCTTTTCACTAACGGCGTGCGTTTGGTTTGGGACAAAACGAGCATAAAAGCGATGGCCGCCGCCGACTGGGATGGTTATCGGAAGGAGCCGTCCAGCATTACTTTTGTGCCAAATAATGTTCACTCCTTCATGTTCAGCAACACGCTGAATGCTTTTATCGAATTCGAATACGCTGAAACAGTCGGTAAGCGAGTGTTCATGGCCCGAGACCTGCCAAAGCCGATAGTGATGTTTAATACCAATTTTCAAGCCATGCTTTCGCAAGAGGCTGTGCCGCGCATGGAAAAAATTATCGCTGAAGATGGTGTGACGATCATCCCGGTGAGTCAAAATGAAATCTGGGCGGTGCCGACAGCGGACTTGTCGCGTTACAAACTGCCACCAATCAACCAGCGCGCCTACTCCCTCCTGTACACCTATTCGCTCATCATTGCATTGGTATGTGGAACGGCGGGCTTGCCGCACATCCTTGTGCGCTTCTACACCAATCCCGATGGCGTGGCGGCGAAGCGCACTACAATGTGGGTGATGGTTTTGATCGGCGTGTTTTATTTATTCCCACCAATCTTTGGCGTGTTGGGAAGAAATATCTTGCCGGAACTCTACTCGGCGGTGGGGGCCAAGGGAACGGACAAGGTAGTTTTGGAACTGCCGAGTTTGCTCAATCAAAAAATTCCTCATCTGGGTTCGGTGCTAAGCGGCATCACCTGTGCCGGGGCATTCGCGGCCTTCATGAGCACGTTCAGCGGCCTGCTGGTTTCGATGACCGGCGCGCTGGCGCATGACGTTTATGGCCGCATTTTAAGGCCGCACTCGACCTCTGAACAGCGGCTGCGTGCTTTCAAGGTTTGCGCGGTGATCATCGGCGCGGTGGCGATATTGCTGGGGATGCAGGTGGAGAAGTTGGATATTAATTTCATGGTGGGCCAGGCTTTTGCCATTGCTGCGGCGAGTTACTTTCCGCTGCTGTTTCTCAGCGTTTGGTGGCGGGGCATGACCACACGGGGAGCGGCTTGCGGGATGCTGTGCGGCGGTTTGCTGGCGCTGGCGGGCATTTCATTGACCAGCTTCAGTGATTTGAAATTGATCCATCTCGACGGTTTTTGGGCAGCGCATCCATTGGCGCGCATACTTTGCGAACAACCCGCGATTTGGGCGGTGCCGCTGGCGATTGGGCTGATGATCGCGGTTTCCAAACTGACTCGCCGCGAAATCCCGCCGGATGTGCGGATGAAGATGCTGGTTTTGCATGCGCCGGAAAAGCTGGGGCTCAAGCAGGAATATATTCAAGAGCATGCCGGGCACTGAAGCACTTCCTCGACTGATTGTGCGAGCGCCGTGACCATCTGCCGGACTTGCGCCGGAGTGGTGCAATACGGAGGCATCAACACGATAACATTGCCAATCGGGCGAGTGAGAACGCCGCGTTTCGCCATGGCCTCGCAGACACGAATGCCGGCGCGTTCGCGAAGATCAAAAGGTTCGCGCGTGCGCCAATTTTTGACCAGCTCGATTCCCGCAACCAAGCCGACCTGACGGATATCGCCGATTGCAGGCAGGTTCCAAAGTGGCGCCAGTTCAGTCTGCAAGATGGCCTGAAGTTTTTGCCTCGCCTGGATCGAAGGCTTGGCTTCAAGCAAATCCAAACTGGCGAGCGCGGCGGCAGCGCCCAGTTGGTTGCCGGTGAAGCTGTGGCCGTGAAAAAAGGTTTTGAATTCAGCGTAATCACCGAGGAACGCGTCGAAGACGGCTTGCGTCGTGAGGGTTGCCGCCATGGGCAGATAACCGCCAGTCATGCCCTTGGCGACCGCAATGAAATCGGGTTGCACGCCCTCATGATGGGAGGCGAAGAGGGTTGCGGTTTGCGGGTTGCGTGTTTTTGATATTGAGTTTCCGGTGCGTCCGAAGGCGGTCATAACTTCATCGGCGATCATTTGCGCGCCGTGGGCGCGGGCGATTTCGGATACGCGACGCAGCCACCCGCGCGGTTGCGGGATCATGCCCGCCGCGCCCTGCATCAACGGCTCGAATACAAATGCGGCGTAGGGATTGCCGCGCTTTTTTTGGGCGGCAAATTTCTTTTCCACCAGCGTGATGCATTCGTGGTTGCATTTGCGGCATTCGCGGGCATCGGCGCGGTCGGGCTTGGCGCGATTGAACGGGCAGCGATAGCAATACGGGGCCATGACCCGGTCGGTTTTGAAGAGCAGACCGGCGTACGCCTTGTGAAAAAGATCAATTTGCCCAAGGCTGACCGCGCCGGCGGTGTCGCCGTGATACGCGCCCTGCAACGAGAGAAATTTCGGCTTCTGCGAATGGCCGGTGCGCTGCGCAAATGCGTAGGCAAGTTTCAGCGCCACCTCCATGGCGGTCGAGCCGTCGTCGGAGAAGAACACCTTTTGCAATTGCGGATTGCGGATTGCGGATTGCGGATTGTTTTCTGAATGCGTTGCTCTTTTGTGCCGGAGCGCGGCGGCTTTGATCAGACGTTTGGCCAGGAGAGAAGCGGGTTCATTAGCCAGGCCAAGGGCGGAGGTGTGGGCGACTTTGCGGAGTTGCTTTTTTATCGAGGCGTTGAGCTTGGGATGATTGTGGCCGTGGAGATTGGTCCAGATGGAGGAGTTGGCATCGAGGTATTCGCGACCGCGCGTATCCGTCAGCAATGCGCCGCGACCAGAGGCGATGACGATGGGATCGTGCCTGAGCCAATCACGCATCTGGGTGAAGGGATGCCAGACGTGACGTTTGTCCAATTCGGCGAGATCAGGCATAGGATGCGGCTTGCGTATTGCGTGTTGGGGCAGGCAGGGCGGTTGTGAGCATGGCCAAATCTTCCTCGGTATGTGAAGCGGTCAAGGTGAGGCGCAGGCGGGCTTCGCCACGGGCGACTGTGGGGTAGCGAATGGCGGGGATGTAGATGCCAGCATCGCGCAAGGCGGCGGCGGCTTTTACGGCGGCCTCTTCGGAACCGATCATCAGTGGGATGATGGCACTTCGGCCAGATGACGGAGGCCAGCCAGTTTTGCCGAGAATGGAATTTGCTTTTTCGACCAGCGACCACAATTGTTGAAAGCGAGTCCGGCCTTCCTGGGATTGCACCAGTTCAATGGCGGCGCGCGCGGCGGCGGCAGCGGCGGGCACCGGCGCTGTGGAAAATATAAACGTGCGGGCGCGATTGATCAGATATTCGATGAGCTCGCGCGAACCGCAGATGTAACCGCCGGACGAACCGAGCGCCTTGCCGAGCGTGCCCATCTGGATTTCAATCCGGTCCGACACCGTCGCTTCTTCCGCCAATCCGCGCCGATGTTTGCCGAACAACCCGGTGGCGTGTGCTTCATCCACCATCAGCCAGGCGCCATATTTTTCCTTGAGTGTAACCATCTGACCGAGTGGCGCGGCATCGCCGTCCATTGAGAAAATGCTTTCGGTCACTATCAGTGTTTGCGAGCGGCGTTCAGCGCCGGTTGCGACCGGACGGTTTTTTGCCCAACGGAGAATGTCTTCAAGCTCATTGAGATTGTTATGGGCAAAGACGCGGAGTTTTGCGCCGGAGAGGCGCGCAGCATCCACAATGCAGGCGTGAACAAGTTTATCGAGCACGATGACGTCATCTTTGCCAACGATGGCGCAAATTGTTCCAACGGCGGCCGCGTAACCCGATGAAAACGAAAGCGCGGCTTCGGTGCTTTTGAACGCGGCCAGGGCGGATTCCAATTCGTGATGCGGCGCGAGCGAGCCGCAGATAAGCCGCGACGCGCCCGAACCTGAGCCGAACCGCTCAATGGCTTTGATGGCGGCTTCGTTCAATAGCGGGTGATTGGCGAGGCCAAGGTAATCATTGGATGAAAAGTTTAACAGCTCGCGTCCGGCGATCTTCAGGCGCGGCGACTGGGGCGAGTCCACGCGGCGCAATTCGCGATGAAGTCCCTGCGCCCGAATTTCGTCGAGGCGGCGGCTGAGTTCATCGGAAAAAGAATTCACGATTTGCCTGCGCTGGGCGCAATGGCCCAACGTCCATCAATCATGCTGGCGGCGACATGGCCACGATGATGCAAAACCGTCTCGCTGGCGGCAGTGGTTTTCCCCGCGTAAGGGATGGCAATCAAGTCAGCGAAGGCTCCAGTTGTCAGTTCGCCAATTTTGCCGTGAAGCCCCAACGCCTGCGCGCCATTGACAGTGGCCATTTCCAAGATAGTCTCTGGCTTCAAGGCCGGATTTTTCGCGGCCAGTTCGCGCATTTCGTCAAAGAGGTTCAATTCCGTCAATTCCCTGCGCGGCTTGTGCAGGCTGGCGAGGCTGTCGGTGCCAAGGCATACATTGACGCCGGACGCGGCAAGTTCAGCCAACGGAAAGGCCCGGTGCTTGAAATACGAGTGACTGCGCGGGCAATGGACGACGTTGACGTTCTGCTTGGCGAGCAAGGCGACGTCCCCGGGCGCGAGATAGTTGACATGGACGGCGAGCAGATTTTTGCCCAGGAGTCCATGCTGTTCCAGATGTTGCACCGGGGAACCCAACCCGCAGTCGGTCATGTCGCGCCCGCTGCGGCGCAGCCAGTCATACATTTTCCCGCTGCCATGCATGAACATTTCATATTCCTGATCGGATTCGGCCACGTGAGTAACAACCGGCAGATCGTGGCGCAGGACGGCTTCGGCAGCCAGGCGCAGCAATTCCGGTCGTGTGCTATAGGGCGAGTGCGGGGAAAGGCCCATGCGCCGTTGACCGGTTGGAACCGAGGCGATTTTCTCCAATGCTTCGCCAATGATTTCCGACGGAAGTCGCCGGCTTTTGACGCCGGTCATTTCGAGAAAGGAAATCACCCGCAACGGCGTGGCGGTCCAGACGTCCGGCAACAGTTCAGGCACCATTTCAATGTCGCCGACCGTCGTGGTGCCGGTGCGAAGCAACATCTTGGCGCCAGTCAGCCATGATTCGGCGAAGTCAGAATACAGCCACCCGGACTTGCTCATGGTGATGAGTTGCAGCCAGTCAATGAAACTGGCGGGCGGTGCAAGCTGGCCGGCCATGCCCGTGTAATCGAGATGGCAATGGGCGTTGACCAGGCCCGGCAGCAAAATTGTTTCGCCGAGGTCCAGTAATTCACCTCGGTTTCGCGAACTAAATTCCTTCCATGAACCAATCGCAACAATGCGGTCACCAGCTATGCCGATGGCTCCATTCTCGATGGGCGGACGAGACACGGGCAGGACGAGGCGCGCGCGAAGCACGAGCTCGGGGTTAGTTTTAGATTGGAGGTTTTTGGTCACGCATTTAAGGTGCGCACGCCGGCTGCGGTGTGCGGAATAAATGAGTCATGGGCCCGTTGTGAACCCGGTTCTCCACCAATATAGGCTCTGTTCCGGCAGCAACGGTTTGCTTGGTTTTGCTCAGCTAATACTCCGCTTCCTGGCGCTTGCGCTTGGTGCGCGAGGCATCCGCGTGTTTGCGCGCTTTGTATTTGTTCTGCCGCTTGCGAATCTGCTGTTCTATCTTTTTCGTCACGAGATCAATGGCCGCGTAAAGATCGCCCTCGGTGTCTTCCGCGAACAGGTCGGGGCCGGGGACGCAAAGGCGCATGGAACATTTGAACTGCCGCTCGGGCACCTTGGTGGAATCGTGTTCGAGCGTGACCCGTGCATTGATGGCGAAGCGGTCAAAATGTTCGAGTTTGTCAATGCGGACTAAAATATGGTCCTCGATGGCCTTGGTCAGAGTCACGTTATGGGCGGACAGTATCAGTTTCATGCATGTAGTTTGCGCCGGGAGTGGAATAAAATCCAG
Source organism: Pedosphaera sp. (assembly GCA_028293265.1). The sequence goes on from JAQGPB010000386.1 coordinate 7,115, forward strand.
CAAAAGTCTTGGATGATATTGTCCAAGTTCAACATTTGCTGCGCGTGGCTTCGCAAAATAGGGTGGAAATCCCACCGAAAGCCTTGAATGTCCGGCCCCGTTTCATTAAACCTCCAGCGTGGCAACCAAAGTGATAGCGGTGGCAAATCAAAAAGGCGGGGTGGGCAAGACCACCACCGCCGTGAATCTCGCGGCCTGCATCGCGGCGGTGGGCAAGCGCGTGCTGTTGTTCGATCTGGACCCGCAGGCGAATGCAACGAGCGGCCTGGGTCTGGAAAAAACCGAGGGCGGCAGCGCCTACCGGCCTTTGCTGGGCGAGGGCGGGTTGTTGGAGAAAATTCAAAAGACAGCCTTTGACCGGCTGGAGGTCATCCCAAGCGAAGTTGATTTATGCGGGGCCGATATTGAACTGGCGCGCTCGGAAAATCATTTGCAGAGGGTGGCCATGGCGTTGCGGCCGGTGCTGGATTCCGGGCGGTTCGATCTGGTGCTCGTGGATTGCCCGCCGTCACTGGGAATTCTGACGCTGAACGCCTTCGCGGCGGCGGATGGCCTGCTGGTGCCCCTGCAATGCGAGTATTACGCGCTCGAAGGAATTTCCATGGTCAACCGGATCATGGCGCAACTGCGCGACAATGGGATCAACCCAAAACTGGAACTCGTCGGGGTTGTAATGACGATGTATGATGGACGGACGAAGCTGGCCCAACAAGTCGTGAGCGAAGTGCGCGAACATTTCGGCGAACAGGTTTTCGAGACCATGATTCCGCGCACCACGAAATTGGCTGAAGCGCCGAGTTTTGGCAAACCCATCATGTATTATGATGCGTATAATCCCGCGGCGGCGGCCTACGAAATGCTGGCGCAGGAATTGATGAAACGACTGACGTTCGAGTCCAACGCCGGGGTGGCGTTGGCGCCCTGATTATTTGCCCGGCGGCAGGTTGGTTAGCGGAACGCGCGGATTGGTCTGGCTGAAATAATTGGTTGACCAATCATTCTGAAAAAGCACCACCGGTTTTTGATCGCTGTCGAACGCGATTCTTGACCCGGTCGGCAGTTGCATCGCGTCCAATTCATCTTCCTTCATGTCCGCCGGCAGCCAGCGCATCACCGTCCACGGCGCAACTTCCAGGCGCGACGCCGCTCCGTATTCGCTCTCCAACCGGTATTGCGCCACTTCAAATTGCAGCGGTCCGACCGCCGCGAGGAGCGGCACCTTCGTGGCTGAATCACGCAGGTGCAAGATCTGTATCACGCCTTCCTGCAGCAACTGATCCAGCCCGGTGCGGAATTGTTTGTACTTGGATGGGTTCGGATTTTGCAGAAATGAAAAACTCTCCGGCGTAAAGCGGGGGATTTCATGATAAAGAATGTTCGGGTCCGTCGTAAGCGTGTCGCCAATTCCGAAATCCGAATGTCCAACCAGTCCGATGATGTCTCCGGGAAACGCCTCGTCCACCGTCTCGCGTTCGTTCGCGAACAATTTGTGCGAACTCGAAAGCCTCACCTTCTTGCCGGAGCGCGAATGTATCACCGTCATGTCCCGCTCAAACCGTCCCGAGCAAACGCGCAAAAAAGCAATCCGGTCGCGATGTTTCGGGTCCATGTTTGCCTGGATTTTAAATATGAATCCCGAGAACTCCGGTTGCTCCGGCTGGATGATTCCGGCGGCCACCTGATGAGGTTTTGGCGCTGAGGAATGCTTTAGAAAACCATCCAGCATCAG
>JAQGPB010000422.1 GCA_028293265.1 Pedosphaera sp.
ATGGTCGAGGGCATCCACCTGGTCGGGGCGGAAATGGTAGGTGACGCCGTCCATTTGCCAGTCGGGACGGTTGGTGTCGTCGTTGAGATCAATCAGGCGGGTGAGGTTGAGATTGAGGGCGGCGTGCTTGACGCCGAGCGCGAGGGCGTCGTCCACCATCTGGACTTGCAAACCTTTTTTGCTGGCGGCACGGGGAAAGGGTTCGCGGTATTTGGAAACTTTGGGCATTTCCTCGACGAAATGAATTTCGCCCTGGGGCAGGCGTGCGCCGTTGGTGGCAGTGAAAGCGAGGAAGCCAGAGTAAAGGCGGTCGCGAGGGCCGTCCCAACGGGGGACGATAACGGAGAAATTGTGACGGGGCCTGGCTTGGGCGACTTCAGGAGCGTTGGCGAGATCGTTGGTGGATTGGTAAGGGGCGAGTTCGGCGATGTGGATGGGAACGGAATCGTCCGCGTGGCCGGTGATGGAGATTTGGGTGGGAGTGGCGGTGATGTGGGTGATGTTGGCGGCGGAGGCTCGGACGGTTGTTTGCGAGAGGAGAAAGGCGAAGAGCAAAATTAGAGGTGCGCCCGCCCTTTCCATGAACCGGGAAACATCGAACATCCAACATCGAACACCGAACATCGAATTGGGAAACTCACTCAGCCCGGCCCTCTCCCTCGAGGAGAGGGTGGGCGAAGTGCCGCCGCCGGTGGATCTGTGAATCATGATTACAGTCTGCCGCCTTGGGTTTTTTTTACAAAAACTGTATTTGCGCTGCCCATAATCAAACTCTCGAAACACGGACATCGGTTCTCCCTCTCCTGGGGGAGAGGGCAGGGGTGAGGGCGGGCGTTAAATCTAATTTTTGAGACCGCCTTTAACTGGCAGCAGCAATCTTTTTATCCCCATTGGTCAAAAATTCCAAGTAGTCCATGAGCTGCTTTTTCATCTGCTTGCGGGGGACGATGGCGTCTATGAGACCGTGGTCGAGGAGGAATTCGGAGGTTTGAAAACCGGCGGGGAGTTCGGCCTGGGTGGTGTCCTTGATGACGCGCGGGCCGGCGAAGCAGATCATGGCATGGGGTTCGGCGATGATGAGGTCGCCCACGCTGGCATGGCTGGCGGTGACGCCGCCGGTGGTGGGGTCGGTGAGGACGCTGATGTAAGGCACTTTGGCCTGGGCGTGATAGGCGAGCGCGCCGCAGGTTATGGCCATCTGCAAGAGGCTGAACATGCCTTCATACATGCGCGCGCCGCCGCTGGCGGAAATGATGATGAGCGGGAGTTTGTCCGCGGTGGCGCGTTCGATGAGGCGCGTGAGTTTCTCGCCAACGACGGAACCCATCGAACCGCCCAGGAAGGTGAAGTCCATTACGCCGAGGGCGATGTGATGTTCGCCCATTTTGCCGAGACCGGTGACGACGGCATCTTTTTGGCCGGTGGATTTCTGTTAATCGGCAAGCTTGGTCTCATAGGTGGCCACGCCGGTGTAGCTGAGGTTGTCCACGGAAGACATTTCGGCATCCATTTCCTCAAAGGAGCCGGGTTCGACGAGCGATTGGATGCGTTCGCGCGCGCTGATGGGGAAATGATACTGGCAATGGGGGCAAACTTTCAAGTTTTCATCAAGCTCCTTGTTGATGATCATCGTGCTGCATTTTTTGCACTTGGTCCAGAGGCCCTCGGGGATGTCGCGCTTCCGGGATTTGCCGCCGCCGATTTTGGGTTTTTTGGCAAACGTGGTTTCGGAGTTGGCCGGGGGCGGAGTGACAGCCGGTTCGGAGGTTTCCAAGCCCAGGGTTTTCTTCGTGAAAGAGGTGGTGGCCATCACAAGATTTGAAAGTTGTTGGTTGAGGGTTGAGCGACAAAAATGTGGCGGCTGATTGCCGTGTCTGCGTTTCCAGACTGAGTCATGCTGGTCATTACAGTGTTCTCAAAGTCCGCGGGCGAGAGTCCAAACGCAAACGTCCGCCGCACCCGAGGACAACAATACTTTGGCACAGGCACTGGTGGTTGCGCCAGTCGTAAAAACATCGTCCACCACCACCACACGGCTGCCCGCCAGAATCGCGCCGGGGCGGAGCGCAAAGGCCTTTTGCACATTTTGCGCCCGTTGCTGCCGGGTGAGCCTGGTCTGGGTCTGTGTGGGTTCGACCCACTGTAGGAGCTTCGTATTCAAGGGAATTTGCGTGGCGCGGCTGAGACAGGCGGCCAGGCGCTCGGCCTGGTTGAACTCGCGTTCGCGCTGGCGGGCAGGATGCAATGGAACAGGGACGATCATATCGCATTGCTCGCGCAGCAAAACCTGAGCGGCCTCGCGGATGAGCAGGTCGGCGAGAAAGGGCTCGAACCAAAGGTGGCCGCGGTATTTATAGCGGTGGATGATTTCGAGCAGGAAACGGTGATCCGCAACGACGGCAGAACGGGCGCTGCGGAAGTGCAACTCCAGTTCGCGGCAGTTGGCGCATTCGAACGGGGTGGTGATGTCGCCTGCGAACGGCAGGCCGCAGCGGTTGCAGAAGGGAGGTTTGATGAAACGCACCTTCTGCCAGCAGAGCGCGCAAACGAAGCCTTCCGGAGCAGTAGCATGTTCATGGCCGCAAATCTGGCAAACCTCAGGATAGACGAAGCCGAGCACGGTATCAAGCCACGGTTTGAGCTGCGAAAGCGGGGCGTTCATTCCGGGACTTCCTTCGGTTTGCCGAGCGGCAGAAAGGGGAGAACCAGGAGAACCACCGCAAGCACGCAGAGAGTCAGCCAGCCGTCGGTCAATTTTTGCGAGCCGAAAAATGGATGGCTGGCGTCGCCATCCACCGGACGGGTGAGCAGGCCGTAGGCGCGGAGCCAGAAGATCCAGCCGGCGTGAAGGCCGATGGAGAAATAGAGATTGCCGGTGCGTTGATAAGCCAGGCCGAGAAGAATTCCGACGAGCGTGAGGCTGAAGAAAGCGGGGATGATCGCGTCCCAATTGCCAAAGCCGCGCAGCATGAGGGGCAGGAGTTTCAAGCCGCTCAGCCAGGTGACGTGGCCGGGCAGGTCGGCGCTTTGCATGAAATGGACGATTGCATAAATCATGCTGCTGACCACCAGGGCGAGCCGCCAGTCCCAAATTTTGCGCAACGCGCCAAAGATGGCGCCGCGGAAAAGGATTTCCTCGATTACCGCAACAATGATTGCAGTGGCCGCTGCGCCCGCAACATTGCCGCTCACCTGCATGGCGGTGAGGTCTGCATTCAGATTGCGGCCGTGCGCCGCGAGGACGATCACGGCAACGCAGGCCAGCGAACCAAAACCAAGTGCGAAACCGCCCAGCAGCAGTTTCCATTGTCCGGCGGGTTTGACGATGCCGACATCGCGCAAGGAATTCGCGCCGAGGTTGCGCAAGAGCGGCCAGATGCCAATCAGCGCGAGTCCCAGCAAGGAGCGGTTGACGAAGCGATGGAAAGGCCCCATGGCGAAGCCAAAATGGGCCGCGAAGGGTTGCGTCGCCCAGTAAAGCCACGGCGCAAGCAGCGCGCCACCGAGGAACACGACGAACATGTAAACGAGCAAGGCGCGGATGGGATGCAGGCGGTTGTAAGTCTCAGGTTCCATGACAGGCGCAAAATTAATGGCGGCCATTCAACCATGAACCACGGGGAAAACACCAGCTATCTCCGCCATGATAAAACAGAGTGGCGGGAACGCTCGCGGCGTGATACATAATCGCCAGCGTGTTCTTCAAATCGAACAAAGCAGCGAGCGACGGCAGCCCGCCCGGTCCGGGGCAGTTCGGGCCGTATTATCTTCAGGAACTGGTCAACAGCGGCGGCATGGCCGATATCTGGCTGGCCACGGACAAGGACAAAAACACTTTTGCGTTGCGGCGGCTGCATGACAATCTGCGGTTTGATCTCACCTCGCGGAAACGATTCTGGCAGGGGTGCGAAGTGCTTTCCAAGATTCACAGCCACGATTGCGTCATCGGTTATTACGGCCACGGTAAAATTGACGGGACGATGTACCTGCTGATGGAATATGTGGAGGGTTCGAACCTCAAGCTGATGTACAGCGACCATGATCCTGTGCTGCTGGAGAACGTGGGCAACATCATCATTGACATGGCCACGGGGCTGGAACATGTGCATGAAAGCGGGTTCATGCATCTGGATTTCAAGCCGGAGAACGTGCTGGTGACCCGCAACGCCAGCGTGCGCCTGGCGGATTTTGACCTGGCGCTGCCGATTCCAAAAGCGCCGAAGAAACTCGCCAAGAATCCCGGCACGCCGGCCTACATGGCTCCGGAACAGTTGATGCGCGAACCGGTGGACCAGCGCGCGGATATTTTTGCGTTCGGCGTTTCCGCGTACGAATTGCTCACGAATTTCAAGCCCTTTCCGGGCGATACACCGGCGGAGATTCTGGCCAAACAAACGAACCGGTCCGGCTTCGTGCCGCCGCGCGAGCACAATCCCGACCTGCCGGCGAACCTGGAAAAGGTGATCTTAAAATGCCTGCAACAGGACCCCGACCAGCGCTATCTCTTCATGGCCGTGCTGATGCATGAATTGAAGGCGGCGTTGTACGTCTAAGCGGGCCGCTTGTTCCCATCCTGAGAAATTTTCGATTTACGATTTACGCGTCTGTGGATGGCCGCTGCCTGAGGCGCTTACGGTTCGGGCGACCAGGGAACGGCGGTGGCGTTGTAGTCCGAGGCCAACGAGAAATAGTTCAAATGCTGAATCAGTTCGTAGAGTGCGGCGAGTTCCAGCGACTTGACCACGCAAGCATTGGCGCCAAGACGGTGGGCTTCGTCGAAATGAGCCGGATCTTTGGTGCCGCTCAGGACGACGACGGGCACATTGTCCAAATCATGCCGGGCCCGGACCCATTGCAAAACTTCGAATCCCGTCATCTGGGGGAGATGCAAATCCAGCAATGCCAGACAGGGCAGGGGATAAAGCTCCCGATCCGCAAATTCACCCTGGCCGCTGAGATAATCCACCGCCCTTTCGCCATCCGTCACGACCTGAATGGGATTGTTGATGCCCCATTTCTTAAAGGCACCGAGGACCAGACTCGCATCTTCGGTGCTATCTTCGACCAGCAATATGACGTTTTCTTTCATGTCCGCTTGAATCCAGCCGCAACTGCGGTTGACGAGACTGGAGACGTACCTAAGCCCAAAGAGGTTAACAAAAATATTTCGCAGGTGGGAACATTATTCTGGTTGACATAGCCATTATTGCGATAGCGCCACCTTTGCCCGCCGTTTTTTACCGTTCCATCGCCGTAAAAGTCGCTACCAGCGGGCGATGATCCGAGGCCAAACCCCAATTCGGCAAGGCCAAAACGTATGTTTCAGCCGGGTCCCATTCCCGTGCCATGCCATGGTTGAGCAGGATGTAATCCAGCCGAGAGTATGTATCTTCGACAGCATAAAAATGCGTCCAAGCCACGTTTCGGTGGGTCAAACGCCGGTCGGAATGCGGCAGATCATCGCCGTTGCGCTCGGCGGGGCGCGTGTCCACCAACGCCTTCTTGCCGCGCCCAACGATGGTGCGCAGCGGCTGGGAATTGTGCAGATCATTGAAATCGCCCAAGACGATCAAATTAATGTTCGGCTTGGCTGCGAGGCAGGCGTCAATTTTCTCACGCAGAATTTTGGCCTCTTCCAGGCGCATGTCCGCTTCGTCGGCCGCGCCAATGGGCCGTTTGGATTTCAAATGCGCGGCCAGCAGCGTGAACGTGTAGCCGGGGTTCACCTGGATGTCCACCTGTGCAAAACCGCGGCTGACCTGAAATCGGCTGCCGTTCAGCAGATAGGAATCATTCGTGTGCGGCTGCCGCGCCGCGATGGGAAACCGGCTCAGCACGGCCACGTGAATATTCGTGTCAAACCCCGTGACATATTCCCAAAAAGGCAGGTCGAGGCCGTTGGTCTTGAGCGAGCGTTGCAGGTCGAAAAAGGCGTTCGTGCCGCCCATCTCCTCCAAAGCGATCACATCCGGTTTCAACGCGACAATGCTTTCACAAACCTTGGCCTTCGCCGCCTCGCCCTTGGCCGGCCGCGTGCCGCTGGGCTGATCGAGAAAATTTTCAACATTATAGGTGGCCACCCGAAAACTGTCGGCAGCTTGGAGCTGAAGCTGGAGGCAAAGCGCTAACAGTCCAATGGCTATGCGAAACGGGACGGAATCCATGCGAGCGTGATAAAGTTTTCGCGCCTGCAAGTCAAAGTAGAATTTGGCCCCCAAGAACTTGCAGACGATCTTCGCCTTGTCCCGGCCGTTTCGTTCTCGAGTTGTTGATCTGGTTGCAATGCATGCAGGTGATGTCCGCTGCGCGCCTCATTTTCCCTTTCAGACAGACTCCCCGCTTTCGGGGATGGCAGGACCCAGGCGAAATCTGCCATCCTCGCGCTGAATCACCCGTAATATGCTTCCAAGCGTGTCATCAGAAATCGCGCGCCTTCGAGCCCCTGCTTGTAAAGATGCGGCTGGCGTGCGGTTTTTTCGGTTCAATGCTCCGATCCAAACCGGTCCCAAACAACCATAACCGGCCATAAGCAAGCAATGAGATCAACCATGCCAACCAAAATACTCAAACTTATGAAACCGCATCGCTTAACCACCTCAAAAATAAAACTTATGCTGCGAACCCCATTCCGGGCCATCGCGCTCGCGCTTCTTGCCGGCGGCCTCAACCTGTGCGCGCAAACCGGGCCGTTCAGCCCGACAAACTGGCCGCCAACCATCAATACGAATCTGACGATAGATTATCTGATTACCGACCCCAAGGCCGTCTTCGCCTCAACGCCGAGTTCCTGGGTTTCGACCATCTCTTTCGCCGGCGGCGGGGACCAGGCATACAGCCCCATCACGCTCGACGGTTTGCTGGGCGATCAATCCAGCAGCGCGAACATGAACATTGCG
>JAQGPB010000435.1 GCA_028293265.1 Pedosphaera sp.
GACCGGGCGCGCACCGGGGCGTCCGTTGAATCTCGTTTTGCTGTTGGATAATTCCGGCTCGATGGAGCGCGCGGACCGCGTGCAGATTTTGCGCGAGGCGTTGCGCGTGCTCGCGGCGCAATTGCAGCCGCAGGACACGCTGAGCATCGTCACCTTCGCGCGCACGGCGCAGTTGGTGGCGGATGGTGTGCCCGGCAGCCAGGCGGGCGCGGCGATGGAAAAAGTCGCGGGCCTCACCCCGCAAGGCGGCACGAACCTCGAGGACGCCATGAAACTAGCCTACGAAACCGCACTGCGTCATTATTTTGCCAATGGGAGTGGGGTGAACCGCGTCGTCCTGCTTACGGACGGCGCGGCCAATTTAGGAAACGTGGACGCCAGCGTACTCAAGCAAAAGGTCGAGTCGGAGCGCAAGCAGGGCATCGCGTTGGATTGTTTCGGCATCGGCTGGGAGGGTTACAATGACGACCTGCTCGAAGTCCTGGCGCGCAATGGCGACGGCCGTTACGGCTTTCTCAACACGCCCGAGGAGGCCGCGACCGGTTTCGCGCATCAACTGGCCGGCGCATTGAACGTCGCCGCAGCGGATGTGAAGGTGCAGGTTGAATTCAATCCCCGTCGCGTGACAGTTTATCGGCAGATCGGTTACGCGAAGTTGCAACTCACCAAAGAGCAGTTCCGCGACAACACCGTGGACGCCGCCGAAATCGGCGCGGCGGAAGCCGGCAACGCGCTCTACACCTTGGAAGTAAATCCGAACGGCGACGGCCCGCTCGCCACCGTGCGTGTCCGTTACAAAGTTCCCGGCACCGATGAATTTCACGAGCACGAATGGGCGGTGCCGTACCAGGGAAATGCCGTTACGCTCGAACAATCCAGTCCTGCGATGCGCTTGGCCGCGACCGCCAGCGCGTTTTCCGAATGGCTCGCCACAAGTCCTTACGCCGCCGAAGTCACGCCCGACGCGTTGTTGCACGACCTCGCCGGTGTGCCAGAGGTCTATGGCGCGGACGAACGTCCGAAGAAATTGGAATGGATGCTCCGCCAAGCGAAGAGCCTCTCGGGGAAATAAAACAAACAACAAACAAATTTTTTACGTCCGTTTTACAACTTGGAGAAGCAAGCAGGGCAAAATGTTTGCAGTGAATCATCAATCAGCGAGGTCATATGACAAAAATACAATTCATGGTTTGTGTTTTGGCGGTGTTGCTGGGTTTCGGCTTGGTTGGCGAAGCATCCGAGGTCCCGAAGGCCGGCGCCACTTATGAATGGAACACCCGGCTTGAACTCAGCGCCGAGCAACAGAAGCTGTTGCATTTATATACCCAGTTCGAAATCGCTTCGTCCGATGCGGCGAAAGGACGCGCCTTGGAGGAGGAGATCAACCGGCTGAAAGTACAGTTGGGCACGAACGCGGTGCGCCGCGCCCGCGCGGGCGAACTCGTGGTTACACCTACGGGTCAGACCAATCAATTCAGCATTTACAATCCATCGGCCGAGAACGTGTCTTTTACGGTATCCATCAAGGGAGACGAGCAGAGAATGGGTACCAGGATGGCGTCCATGGGACGCGATACTTATCTGCCAGCCCATGGCACGTTGTTGGTGACGAACCTTTATTGGACCACTCCCCGCATGGACATGCGCAAGTAAGGAGTTGAACCATCTTTAATTCAACCTTCCCATCATTATGAAACTACACAGACTCACTACGTTTCTTTGCGCCTTGCTACTTATGCCTGTCGCGCTGTCAGCCGGCGCTCCAGCAACAACCACACCGGTCGTCCTGCGCGATTTCAAACTTGTCGGCGATCTGCATGCTGGGCGCGCAGCCTTCACGCTGACGGCCACGGCGCATGTCGAAAATTCCAGCGGCGGCACGCTTGATTTGCTGTCAGGCACCGTGGCGCTCACGGAGGTCGGGCCGCATCCGAAGTGGCGCGTGCGTGTGGATCAAAACAATTTTGTGCTCGCATTCGACCGCGCGGGAGATCATCCCATCAAGCTCAAATTCACTGCGGCGGTCAAACCCGGCGACGGCTGGAACACGGTGGATTTTCACGTTGCGCCAAGCGCGCTGCAACCGATTGTTTTGCAAGGTTTGGCGGCGGACACACAATTTCAGTTCGTGGGCGCGGCACGGCCCGAGCGCGTTGGTTCAGATTTCACGAGCTTCCTGCCGGATGATGGCGCGGTAAAACTTTCCTGGAAAGAAGCGCGGCCCGAAGTCGAGGGCAAACTTTTCTACGCCGCCGAGGCGCTTTCGCAAATCACCGTCCGCCCCGGCCTGATGCGCCAGACGGCGTTGCTTGATTTCAAGGTGATGCAGGGCGAACTGACACAGGTGGTGATGTCGTTGCGCGGCGCGGGCGAAGTCACACGCGTGCAGGGCGATCAAGTGCTGGCGTGGAATGTCGAGCCGGCGCAAAACTCCGGCGAGCGGCGGCTGGTTGTCCATCTCAACCAGCCGCAGAAGGACCATTTCGCGCTCCAGGTGCAGATGCAAACGCCACTGGGCGCGTTCCCGCAGGTCACCGACGCGATGCAGTTGCGCCCCGACGGCGCGACCCGTTACGCGGGCTGGATTCGCGTCGTCAACGAAGGCGCGGTGCGGCTCGAAGTCGCGCAGGCGAGCGGCCTCTCGCAGATTTCGCCCGAGCAATTTCCGGAAACTGACGCGACCAAGGCGCTTTTTTCCGCGTCCGGCGTGCAACGTTTTGCCTATCGCTTTTCCGGCGCAGATTTTGCGCTGCGCATCCAGGCGGACCAAATCCTGCCCGAACTGAGCGTCTCGCAGGTGGCGTCATATAATCTGGGCGAAAACGAACTGGCGATTGACGCCGAGATTGAACTGGACGTTCGCGAAGCGCCGTTGCGCGAATTGCTGCTGCGCGTCCCCAAGGGTTACGCCATCGCGCGCCTCACGGCGTCGGGCTTGTCGGATTATTTTCTCACCGAACCGGCAGGGCAGGGTGACGCCGACTTGCGGCTGGTTTACAGCGAGCCGATGACCGGCCGCCAGTTGATCCAGCTTCGCCTCGAACATAATCAGGCGCTCGGTGCGGCGAGCTGGACGTTGCCGCGCGTGGAAGTGCCCAAGGCAAAGTCCGTACGCGGGCATGTGGCGGTGTCAGCGGACGCGGGCTTTCGTTTGACCGCGGAACGGACGCAATCACTCGTGGAAATTGCGACCGCATTTTTCCCTCGCAAAGTCGCCGGCATTCAAACCGCATTTCGGCTCAACGACGCCGCGTGGGAAGCCACGCTGCGCGTCGAACGCCTGCCGCAGACCATCCAGGCGGATGTGTTTCATCTGTTTTCCATCGGCGAAGGCATCGCGTACGGCAGCAGCGTGATGAACTATGCCGTCTCCGGCGCGCCGGTCGCGGCGTTTCGCGTCGAATTGTCGGATGAATATTTCAACGTCGAATTCACCGGCAAGGATATTCGTAACTGGCAGAAAACAGGCAGCGGTTATCTCGTGCAACTGCACACGCCCGTTTCCGGTTCCTACACCTTGCTCGCCACTTATGAGCGGCCGTTCAAGCCCCAGGGCGAAACGCTCGCCTTCACCGGCGCGCGCCCGACCGATGCCCAATCCGAACAGGGCCACACGCTCGTCATCAGCGCGTATCAATTTCAGGTGAAGCCCGCCGAGGTTTCGCCCAGCCTGTTGCCGCTCGAAGTTGGCGAAGTGCCGCCGGAATACCGGTTGTTCTTCGACGCGCCGGTGCTCGCCGCGTATCGTTACACTTCGCGCCCTTTTAACCTGCGCCTCGCGCTCACTCCGCGAGTGCAACACGACTCGCTCAGCCAGGTCGTGGACCGCGCGACGCTCACCACCCGCATCACGAAAGAAGGACAGGTGCTGACTGACGTGCGCTACTTCGTGAAGAACCGGGGCAACCCGAACTTCCGCGTCACGCTTCCCGTTGGAGCGACGAATTTGTGGTCGGCCACGGTGAATGGCGCAGCCGTGGTTCCGGTGATTGATGGAAATGCCGAACTCATCCCCCTGCCACAGCACGCCGACCCCAACAGCGTGCTGACCGTGGACCTCAAGCTCGCCGCGCAATCGGACGACCCCGCGCGTGTGACGGTCGCCGCTCCCATCGTGGGCGCGCCGGTGATGCTGGCAGAATGGAAACTGGAACCCGACGCCGGCCAAAGGCTCGTCTATCGCAAAGGCTCGCTCACGCCCATTGACGGCATGCCGGACGTTTCCGGTTTTGCGGAACTGGCGCGGCTGTTCAGCGGCAATGAGGCGATGCACGCAATTCAATTGCTGCTCGCCGCTATTTTGCTGGCGGGGATTGCGCTCGGCGTCTGGCGTTGGACCGCGCTGCAAAACTCCGGCAAATTCAGCGCGCGGCATATTTTGGGAACGGCGTCCGGGCTGCTTGCGTTCGGCCTGGCCGTGAGCGCGCTATTAAATCTCGGCGACTTGGCCGCGCTCGAAAACCGCGCCGTTCCTACCGATGCGACGTTCCTAGCGCCGGTGCAACAGGCGGGCAGCAGCTTGAGCATCGAAGTGGCCAACCTGCCGGTGAAGGCATCTGCGTCCAGTTACTTTGTGTTTGCCTGGCCTGTGCTGCTCGCCCTGCTGGTGTGGGCCTACGGCGCGATGAAGGACAACTTCGCAGCCAAGTCAGCGTGCGGAATTTTAAGTTGGACGATGCTGGCCTGGGCTGCGTTGCGCTGGCCCAACGGCGCGCTGGCATTCTGTCTTGTGCTGGTTGCGTTTCTTTTGGTGCGCGTGGCAATTCCCGCTTTGCGTTTGCTCTGGCAATTGCCGCGGCGCTCAACTCCACCGACAGCCTCGCAGGCATCGCCAGCCGTTGCCGCTTTGATGCTGGGTGGATTGATTTGGTTGATCCTGGGCAACACAACGGTTTCGGCAAAGACCACCGCGCAACCGCTCCAAGAGCCGCCAATGGCGGAGTCAGTCACGCAGCAAATTCGCGTCGAAGAAAAGTTCGCGCTGGCCACGGCGAAAATCCATTGGCAGGCGGTGAAAGGCCAGACGCTCCCGGTGTTGTTCGAGCCAGCGGTGTTGACGCACATCACTTATCCAACACGCGCGCTCAAACTCGTCGAAGTCCCGTTCGGTTCGCGCCGCGCGCAACAACTGCTCGCCCAGGAAAGCGGCGCGTTCGACATTGAGGTGCAATATCAAATTCAGGTTTCCAAAAAAGATGGCATCAGCGGCTTTGCGTTGCCGACCCAAAACGGTTTGATCAACCAGCTCAATCTGATCCTCGCAAATCTTGATGTAGATGTGCTTTCGCCGCAGGCGGTTTCGATTCAACGCAGCGCCGCCGGCAGCAACACCGTCGCCACGCTGGTCATGTCGCCTCTGGGCGAACCGTGGGTGGGTTGGCGTCCGCGCAGCCGAGATGTGAAGCTCGAAAAACCAGTGTTCTACGCCGAAATTTACCAGCTTTACGTGCCGTCCGCCGGAGTGATCGAAGGCGCGCATTACGCCGCGATCCGTCCGGCCCAGGGCGAATTGGGCGAACTCATTTTCGACGTGCCCAAAGGCGCGACCATCACCGACGTAGCCGAGCCGCCAAATGCCGCCGGCACCGCGCCAGTGGTTTCGTTGTGGCGTTTCGATCCCGACACGCGTAAGTTGCGCGTGAATCTGAATCCGCCGCAGTCGCGGCCCTTCGCGCTCGTGTTGCGCTCGCAGGTTGCGACCGGGCCGCTGCCGTTGGACCAATCAGTCGGGCTCGTCTCCGTCGAAAATGCCGCCGAACAAATCGGCCTGCTCGGCATCGCGACCGGCTACGAAGTCCAACTCGACAATGTCACCGCCGACGGTTTTTCGCCGATCAACCTCGAAGATTTTCCGGGTGGCGTGGCGCAATTGCTGGCGGCGCAGTTCCCCGGCTTCACCGTGCATCGCGCGTTCCGTTACGCGGATGCCAGGGCCGTCGCTTCGCTCAAGGCTTCCGCAGTCGAACCGGATGTGCGCGTGGAAACGCAGGACACGCTTTCGCTCGGCGAAGATCGCACCGTGCTGGCGGCAAACCTGACGGTGAACATCACCCGCGCCGGAATTTTTCGGCTGAGCTTTTTGCTCCCCGCCGGGATGGACGTGGAGTCGGTCAGCGGCCAGTCGCTGAGCCATTGGACGGAATCGAAAACCGACGCCGGACGTGTGATCACGCTGCATCTGCGCGGCAAAACCGAGGGCGAACAGCAGTTTGCGGTCAGCCTTACGGGAGCGGGCATCAAGGCCACGAATGGCTGGGCCGCGCCGCAATTGGTGTTGCGCGAAGCCAGCAAGCAGCGCGGCACTTTGCTCGTCGTGCCGGAACAGGGGATGCGTTTGCAGATTGCCAGGCGCGACGGCGTCACGCAATTGGACCCGCAAAAATCCGGCATCCACCAGAAAGGCGTGCTGGCGTTCCGCGTGCTGCAAACGCCGTGGGACCTTGCGCTCGACATCGAGCAGGTCGAGCCGTGGATTCAGGTGACGAGCCTCCAGCACGCCGTCGTGAGCGAAGCGCAGGTAAAGGTCATCGCGAACCTGCAATATCAGATTGAGAATACAGGCTTGAAGGCGTTTCGCGTTTTGCTGCCGACCAACGCCGAGAGCGTGCATTTTCAAGGCGAACAAGTGGCTGACTTTTTGCCGGTGAACGGGACCGTCACCAACGGTTTGCAAACGTGGGAAGTGAAATTGCACCGGCGCGTCATCGGCCAATATCTGCTCCAGGCATCCTACCAAACCCTCATGCCCGATCAGGCGACCGAGACCACGTTGCGCGGCGTGCAGGCCGTGGATGTGAATTTGCAGCGCGGTTTTCTCACGATTCAATCCGGCGGCCGCTTGCAGGTGCGGCCCGATGCCTCGCCCGCCGCATTGCAAGCCGCCGAATGGCAAAGCATCCCGCGCGCGTTGCAGCAGGACCTGGCCGCCGCGTCCGCCAACTTCGCCTATCGTCTCGTTGATCCCGCGTTCCAACTGCCCTTGAAACTGGACCGCCGCGAAGCCGCCAAACTCCTGCCCGCGCGCATCAACAACATCACCTTCACCTCGGTCATTTCGGACGACGGCGTCATGCTCACCCACGCGCGGCTCGAGATGCTTCCCGGCGACGAGCGGTTGCTCTCCGTCACGCTGCCGGAGCACAAAAATTTCTGGTTCGCCTTCGTCAACCAAAACGGCGTCTGGCCCTGGCGCGGCGCGCAGACCAACATCATCCTGATTCCGCTGGAGCAGCAGTCGCATAACGGGCAGGCGATCCCGGTCGAGTTTTTCTACACTGCGCAGGTCGGCGCGGCGGGCGGGCGGGCGGGAGATTTGCAACTGCTCGCGCCCAAGTTTGATCTGCCGTTGGAGAACATCACCTGGCGCGTTTTTCTCGACGAAAAATGGCAGGTCAAGCATTGGGGCGGCTCGTTCCAGCTCGACGAACAACAGGTCATCCCCTCCCAGCTCGCCGTGGACGCGCAAAGCTACCTCGCGAACGAAGCCAGCGCGAACCGCGAAAAAACCAAGGCCGCCGAGGAGATGCTCGCCATGGGCAACAGCCTGCTCCAAAACGGCGACCCTCAACAGGCCCGCCGCGCCTTTCAGTCCGCGTACGGCCTCAGCCAGGGCGACGACGCGTTCAATGAAGACTCACGCGTGCAGCTCAACAATCTCAAGCTGCAACAGGCTTTGGTGGGCCTGAACCTCCGCCAGGCCGCCGCGGCGGGCGACGCCACCGCGCTCGGCGGAAAATTTCGCGACCTCCGCGACCGCAAGCAGCTTGCCTACACGCAGCAGGACGCCAAGGACATCATCGAGCGCAATTCCGCCGACGAAAACGCCGCCTTCATGCGCCTCGCCGAACGGCTCATCCAGCAGCAGGACGCCGCCGTCAGCAGCCCCGCCGCGATCCGCGCCAGCATTCCTGAGCAGGGCCGCCTGCTCACCTTCAAGCGCGCGGTCGCCGTTGACCGCCTGGCCGATTTGAAAATCAATTTGCGAACTGCGGCCGTGAGCGCGGCGTCCTGGGGTGTGCGTTTTTTGATCCTCACCGGTACGTTGTTGATCTGCGCCGCGTTCGCTTGGTCCGCGCGTTTGTTTAGTGGGGCGAAATGAAATCATGCTGGACTAAAGCCATCCCATGGGTCATCCTCTGACTCCAGTTATTGGAGCAGCAACCATTTCAATACAAATGTCGCCGGGATTATTCGTCTATGATTGAATCATCAACACCACAAGTTGCACCGGGCAGGTCGTTTTGCCATCATACAAGCCTCGGTCAATGTAATGCCACGACTGATCCGGGAGCCAGCAAGAGCGGGAAGGTTGTTGACTAAGTTCACAATCCACTTGATAACCTTAAAGACGAGTGCAACACTGGCGCAAGGAAAGTGAATAATTTATTATGAGAACGGCTTTGTCGACCGTCATAATCGCGTTGCTTCTGATTATATTTCCATTGGCGTGTCAGGCCATCCAGTCGTCATCTCAAGCGCTCGGGCATCTGCTCTTGGAAACTCTTCCCGAGAAAGGTGGTTCTGCAGGAATAAATGACGCTCAGGTTGATTCAATTCACTATTGGATGGATGGCCCTCATGATGCAAATGCCGGAAGCCTGACCCCGAATGTTGCAAAGCCAAAAGATCATGGAAGCACCCGGCACAATCCACGAGCAGTCGCACTGATGTTTGCCAGTGGCGATCCCGCATACGCAGCCATTTTAAATCGGGCAAGACTCCATAAGATTGAGGATGTTGCCCACAATGCCGCAACTCTTGATGGGTATGAAAACAACTACCGCATGCACAGCGCCGCTCTGGAACTCCTGAAATTTGTGAAAAGCAATCACAGTTTGCCTCCGCATTTGCCGGCGTGGGTTGATGAGTCGGGCCCCTCGACTAAGCCGCTCGCACAAGAAATAGTCCCGAGCAATAGCAGCCTCGTAAAGGTTAAAAAAGCGCATCACCGAGTTGCCATCCAGCAACATTTTTATCCTGAAGAACCCAGTGCTAATGGCAGGCAGGATTGGCTGTGGCCAGCCTTTAATGACGAGGCTTTTTTTACTAATATTGTTGATGATGGAGAAAACGTATTGATCGGCATGGGCAATGTTGCTACAGCAGCCACTTTCGGTCTGGGCAAACAGATCAATTACACAATTAGCGACATTGGTAAAACGGGCTCGGACGGGGAAAATTATGAAAGTACACTTTTTCAAGCTTTCAGCCAATCCGTAATAGACGGGAAAACAGAAACCGGGATGTTGAAAGAACTCAGCTTAAATATATCCGGCTACCGATTTGGGAACCAGATTAATGATAATTGGGATTACGGGCTCGCAACCGGGGACTTCAGTCGGTTCAGCCAGAATATGGGGCAATTTGCTTTCATTGCCGGCACTCCAAAGGCACTTGCGATCGCCGACAGAATTGACCTTCCACTCCTGAAGCAATTTGATCCAGAAGACAGCCTGCGACCCTGTCCTGAACTCAGGCGCCCTTACATTAGAGTTGACGTCCGTGCTGAAGTGGAGGCCCGCGCTCCAAAGACTCCCGAGGGGGATTTCATTGACCTTAATACCGGCGAGACAATTAAAGGGAAATACCACCTTGGACACAAACCCGGCCACGAATTCCACACTGAGAAGGCAAAGGCTGAGGCGAAAGGGTTGAATCAAAAGAAATTTAACAACGAGCAGAACAACCCGGATTTATACCAGATCGAACACCCTTCAGCCAACCAGAGTCATCAATTTGAGCATGAATGACGAAAGGGATGAAATCCTGACTGCTATAGCAAAAAATAACAAGGTTGCCCTTGCACGGTTATTGGCGGAAGGATGCGACTCGAACGTGAAAGACAGCGCGGGGCGTACGCCGTTGATGCATGCTGTCATTGGTGACAAGCGTGAGATAGTTGACATGCTGATTCACAATGGTGCTGACGTTAATGCCCAAGATAATGATGGATTCTCCCCGCTTCATTTTGCAGCTCAGGACTTTCGGGTTGAAACAGCAAAGTCCCTGTTGAACAATAATGCCCAAGTGGATGCACGTGACGAATATGGGAATACACCGCTTTGGCGGGCGGTTTTTAACTCCCGAGGACGCGGCGAGATGATCAATTTGTTGCTTGAGCATGGCGCAGATCGTATGATTAGAAACAAAAGTGGTAAAACGTCAGTCGAACTTGCGAACACCATCGCCAACTTCAACATCAAACAGTTTTTTCGCTAAACGCATCAAAAGCGCGCCAGCATCCCTTAGCTCGTTCCCCTGCCGTTCCTGCTGGCGAAAGATTTGGTGGAGAGGGGTGAACGGAATCGGTGTTGCATACTCGAGCTCTGCCGGAAGTTTTGGAGCATGGACAATGGCAGGCTTAATGATTGGGCACAGGACGTAAAGGCAGGCAGGATTCCTGTTTTAGGAGCCAATCTGGTTTATTGATGGGGGGGCATATCAAACAACCCACCAAATACCGTGACTCCGCTGTCTAATTATAACCCACAGAAATTAAAGTGATTGAGCCGATCCGCTCATGACCGAAACTGAATATCTCGAAATCGAACGCCGTGCCGAATTCAAAAGCGAATTCCGCGATGGTGAGATAATCCCGATGTCCGCCGTAAACCGATGGCAGAGTTTGATTGCGGTCAATCTTTGTGCGGAACTTGGCAAACATTTGCGCGGTCGTACTTGCACGGTTTATAATTCACAATTGCGTGTCAAAGTCGAGGCTGCGGAATTTTACACTTATCCTGATCTCTCCATCGCTAGCGACGACCAGCAATTTGAAGCGGCATACGACGACGATACACTTTTGACCCCCGCCGTCATCGTGGAAATACTGTCCGATTCGCGGGAGGCTTATGATCGCGGCAAAAAATTCGAACTTTACCGGCAGATTCCCTCGTTGCGTGAATATCTGTTGGTGAGCCAGCACAAACCACTCGTCGAGCAATTCATCCGGCAGGAGAGCGGTGA
>JAQGPB010000089.1 GCA_028293265.1 Pedosphaera sp.
CTCGGTGCAGTTTGGCTGATATTTTATGCTTGCAAATACTGGCTTTGCCTCCATACTGGAGTGAACTTTACGCAAAGGTTCCTTATGAGTCAACCAAAAAAAGCAAAATTAGAGCATTTATTATCAGCAAGGCTGAGAATTGGCCGGACCCGGCTGGGTCTTACGCAACAGGGGCTGGCGGATTTGACCGGGTTTTCCCTGAGCGCCATCGGCAATTGGGAGAGCGGCCAGAACCTGCCCACGCCTGCAAAACTGGGCGCATTGGCAAAAAAATTGGGCGTGAGCATTGATTATCTGCTCGGAAACGAAGCTGGACCGGGCTTGCGACCGGGCGAGACAGCCGGGCAGACGCGCATCGTCGAGGTCCGTCAGGTGCCGATTGTCGCCTGGGCGCAGGCGGGCAATTTGAAGGCCTACACGGACCTGGATGACTCATGGCATGAATTCACGGCGACGACGTGCCGGGACGAAAATTGTTTCGCTGTGACCATCGAAGGGGATTCGATGGAACCAAAATACAGCGCGGGCGACATTGCGATTCTCATGCCGAACGTGGAGCCGCGCAACGGCTGCCTCGTGGTCTGCAAATTGAAAAACGAAGGGGTTTTTTTCAAACTGTTCCATCAATCCTCGGACAGCAAGGTGTTCCGGCTGTCGAGCTACAATGCGGTTTACCCGGTGATGGAATGCCGCAAAGACGATTTCGTCTGGATCTACCCGGTTTATCAGGTGACGAAGAATGTGTGGCGATAAGAACCTATCCCGGCAGGAGCAACGCCGTGTTTCTCCCTCGCCCCCTTGGGGGAGAGAATTCCCCGAACGCACGATTCGCGCCTTGAACCCCCGAACCGTCCGCACGCTTTCTTCTCCCTCGCCCCGCGAGGAACGAGCGGGGAGGGCCGGGGAGAGGGGCCGCTTATTTCTTGATCACATGAGAGTGGAGGGCTGGGATGAGGGGGAATGCCACGTCTGCCGGGATAGGCTCTTAATCATTCATGCATCTCCCGTGACAACCATTGCTGCGCGGTTCCGTTCAGCACCGGGCGGCGTATTCTCTGGCAAGCCGAAGGCTTGCGCCACGAGTGCGTACGACCGGATGCGCGCGGCCAAGTCGTACGCATGGGTCACGATCATCACCTCATCTGCCTCTGTTCGAGTGGCGATGTCCTCGATGCGAGCGCGAACCTGTTCCGGGGTGCCGACGATCTGGATCTTTTTATAAAACGCGGCAATCTGCTGCTCCTGCGGGGTGAACACATGCGCCATCGCCACCTCCGGGCTCGGCAGTCGGCCGGGGTGCCCGGTTCGGAGCTGGACAAACGAGAGCAGCATTGATGAAGCCAGGCGTTGGGCCGCCTCCTCGGTGTCGGCGCAGTAAACCGGGAGCGCGAGGATCGCGTGCGGCTTGCTGAGCATGCCGTTCCGGGAGAATCCGGTGCGGTATGCCCGCATCGGGAGGTCGGGCGGGTCCGGACTGAAGTGGCCGGCAAAGGCAAACCCCACGCCCATCTCGGCGGCGAGCTTCGCGCCGTAGTCGCTGGATCCAAGAATGTAGAACGGTGGCAGCGGCCTGTCATCAGGTATAGCGCGGATGGAGTGGAACGGATGGCCGGGTGGAAACTCCCCGCTGCCCCACGCGATGAGTTCGCCAAGCTGCTCCAGAAAGTCATCCGCAGTGAGGGCCTGCCGCGAGCGGCGAAGCGCAAATGCCGTCACGGAATCGGTGCCCGGCGCACGGCCAATGCCGAGATCAATCCGGCCGGGATGGAGTGCTTCGAGGAGCTTGTAAGACTCGGCCACCTTGAGCGGCGAATGATTCGGCAGCATGACGCCGCCCGCACCCAGCCGGATCCGCGAAGTCATCGGGCCGACGTGCGCGATCAATATCTCGGGGGTCGTGGCCACGATGCCCGGCAGGTTGTGGTGCTCGGCGTACCAGAGTCGCGTGTAACCCAAGGAATCTGCTGCCTGCGCGAGTTCGGTGGCGCCGCGAAGCGCCGCAACACTCGTGCCCCCTTCAACGAGCGGGATGAGGTCGAGCACCGACAATCCGAGACGCAGCCCGTCTTCTCTTCCCGTTGCTGGTTTGCGCACCATAAAGTTTTCTGACTTTCCAAAGCTAAACCCAATTTCCCTGGTTTACAAAAAATTCCTTGGATGCCTTCTCTGCACTACGCTCTTCAGAAACGTTGGAAGGAATTGGCGAAATCATATTTCCAGCCTTGAAAAATGCGAAGTTTTATGCTTGTCACGCGGCCAGAATATGTTTTGATCAGGGGCGCCGCCGAATGGCTGAATGCATGGCCGGTGCTTAAAAAGGCTGGCGGCGATTTAAGATATGATGAAGTGTCGTACTTTTCTGTTTTGTCTGGGGGTGGCGGGCTTTTTGGCTCTCGCTTTCACACCGGTGAATTCCGTTTGGGCGCAAGGGACGGCTTTCACCTATCAGGGCCGCATGGACGTCAACTCCAGTGCGGCATCGGGTAATTTCGACATGCAGTTCAAACTGCATCCCGCGGGCAGCACGAATCTGATCGGCCCGATACTGATCAGCTCGCCGGTGGGCGTGACCAACGGGTTGTTCACCGTCGCGCTGGATTTTGGGAACGTTTTCGACGGCACCGTGCTGTTCCTGGAAGTGGGCTTGCGCCCCACCGGCAGCCTGTCCAACTACACCATCCTCAGCCCGACGCAGCCGCTGACTCCAACTCCATACGCAGTCCGCGCATCGAGTGTGAATGCATTCACGGGCACAATTGCCGACTCTCAGCTATCAACGAACATCGCGAGATTTACCACCGGCGGCGGTTTTACCGGGCCGGTTGTTTTGAACGGGTCGGGAAGTTTCAGCGGAACTTTGTCGGGCACCTTCAACGGGACCACGACCGGCACGAACCTGGGCACGTTCATCGGAACAACCACGGGCACAAACATCGGCACCTTCGTCGGCAACGGCGCAGCAGTGACGAATGTCAACATCACCAACGTCGTGGGCATCGTGCAGAGCAATCCAAACTGGCAGTTGCTCCAGTCGGCGCAACTGGCGGTCGTCGGAAATAATTATCTCTCGACGAACAATGCCGCGCTGACGCTGACCTTGCCGGCGAGCCCGGGAATCGGAAGCATCGTGCGAATTTCCGGTTCCGGCGCCAATGGCTGGGTGGTGTCGCCCAATGCCAGCCAGTCCATTCTCACGGCCAATCTCGGTTTGCCCGCGGGCCAAAGCTGGTCGGGCTATTCGAATTCGCAGGCTTGGAAGGCGGTCGCCTCTTCGGCCACCGGCATTAACTTGGCGGCGGCTTACGGCACGGGCTTCATCTATTATTCCCACGACGGCGGGCTGTCTTGGAACAAGAGCGACGCGCCGTCCAAGAATTGGTTGGGAATTGCCTCGTCGGCGGACGGGTTGCGCATGGTCGCGGTGCCGAACGGCGACCTGGCTTATACCTCGACAAATGGCGGCTCCAATTGGATTTCGCAGGCCGGCACCAGCGCATTTTACAATTGTGTCGCTTCCTCGGCGGATGGAATCAAGCTGGTGGCGGCATCAGGCAGCGGCGCTGATCCAATTTATACTTCCAGCAACGGGGGAACGACTTGGACGACCCGCACCGTCGCCGGCACCAGTTGGACATCGGTGGCTTCGTCGGCGGACGGGACCAAACTCGTGGCAGTGGCGAGCGGCTCGTCAACGATTTACACTTCGAGCGATTCCGGCGTGACCTGGACCAACCACGGGCCCGCCAACTCCTGGACCGGCGTCGCGTCGTCGGCGGACGGAACCAAACTCGTGGCGACGCTCAATGGCGGCAATATTTACACCTCAGGCGATTCCGGCGTGACCTGGACCGCGCGCGCCAGCAGCCAGACCTGGAAATGCGTGACCTCTTCGGCGGACGGCGTAAATCTCGCGGCGGCCTACGGCCTTGGCTACCTTTACACGTCGAACGATTCAGGTCAGACCTGGGTTCAGCGAACAAATTATGTTCCGGGCGGAACGCAAAGTTGGTCCGCGATTTCCTCGTCGGCAAATGGCTCGCGATTGCTGGCGGCGCAGAGCACCGGCAACGTTTACACTTCAGTGGCGGCGACAACCGTGGGCGGCGGAACGCTGGCGGGAACGCAATATTCCAGTCTGGAACTTCAATACGTCGGCAATGGCCAATGGATGCCGCTGGGCTCGACCGGTTCGTTCAAGGGGAACTGATTCAATATCCGGTGGGACGGACTGACTTGCGGGCCAGCCTGTTCTCAAAAGTTATTCACAAGGACAGGCAGTGTCCGAGGTGGCGTGGGAGACTTTCAGGAAATTATGGAGTCAACCATGACACGCAAAGACAAATTCCTCCGTGCCATCCAGATCGTGGAAGCGGGCCAGCGCCTGGATATGCCGCTGACGTTTCGGTGGGCGTTGAACCTGAGCGAGCAGGGCATTCCGCTCGATTTGCACGAGGCGGCCCGAAGATTCGCGTTGCAAGTTTCCAAATGAACCTGTCCGTCGTCCGTCGTCAGTGGTCAGTTGTTTAGCAGCGCACAGGTGATTTCCCCGCGCCTCTTAACAACTGACCACTGACCACGGACAACTGACCAATCAAGAATCGCAAACGACGATCTTGTAATCCAGGTCGGGAAAATAGAAGAGCACCTGGAATTTCTTCAGGTTCAGATTGCGCGCGACCGACCGGGCATGCAGGCTGAAGGCAAAATCTCTGGCCTCGCGCGCACAGTCCGTCCATTGTCCCGAATGCGCCACGTAAAGGCGGGTCTCGTCGTCTTGCAATAATACCTTCATAAAATAATGGTCAAAATTACTGGGTTAAGAATTGCGGTTTGGTGCCCTTTGCGCCATTCGGCCAGATGCTGATGCAGTTGTCGTCCAGCGTCCTACAACTTATCAGGGCCGGGTTTTCAAGGCGGCGGCAGTTAGCCGGAGTAACTGCGGGAGCTGATCTATTTCGGCAAATCGGCGGGAAATTCTTGCGCAAACCGCAACGGCCTGTTAAGCATGGTGACGGTTCGGGT
Organism: Pedosphaera sp.; assembly: GCA_028293265.1. The sequence goes on from JAQGPB010000089.1 coordinate 5,023, forward strand.
GGCAGTACGTTTCTTCAGCGGGATTCCCCATCCCCACCTCCTTGGCGTCTGCTGCCCGAATCACTTTTTATTCTTCCAGTTATCCTTGGTCAGCAGCCGGTTGCAGTGGTGACTGCCAGCTCTCTCGCCGACCAATCAACTCTCCTCCGTGTCCCAACAACTTGCCACTTACCACTGACCGCTGACTTCCTTGGGCTAGCAGCCGAAATTAACCTCACATTAGCTTGACTTCTTTCAAACTTGACTGGCATGCTCCAACCATTCAGAGGGTGCATAGAACTTCGCGAAGACGAAAACGGCGCTCTAAATCCACTTTGGGCGGCGCGCGGGGGAAGGCTTTGTTCGCGGGCGTCTCGCTCTTGATGCTGGTGTTCATTTTGGGGCTCGTTGTGCCCATTGGCTGGCATCAGGGCATTCCGCTGCCGAGGTCCCTGGCGCTGGTGCTGGTCATGTGGCTGGTCAGCATTTTTGGGGTCTGGGTCTGCCTCCGTTCACGCCGCCGCCGTTATACCCACGGCCGCGCCCGGCCGACCATCGGCACCGATTACAGCGAGATCGAGGATGAAGAGCTTTCGCGCAGGGAGTGATTTCATAGTTTAGTTTGGGGCAATAAAAGGGGTAAGCAACAACCTCCTTAATTTTGGCCGAATCGAGCAACGGCGGACAATTGTACGCACCCACTCCCCAACCTCAACGAGGTTGTGTCCCAAAGCCCGGGGTTGCTGCTTTTGAGCAACCCTGGGTAAGGATGCGAAATGTTTTCCCAACCTCGAAGAGGTTGTGGCTCCGATATGAACCACGCACTGGCCACAACCTCTTCGAGGTTGAGAAAATTTACGGACGTTTTCCCAAGGTAGGCCCGCCAGACCGGGAACGGGCCAACCTTGGGCTTTGTTGCGCAACCTCGTTGAGGTTGGGGAAGAAGCAGTTTTTTCGGTCGGGAGGGGTTTTGCAGGTGGCACACCCGATTTTTCAGGTCGCCCAACCTCTTTGTTCCCACGCAGTTAGGAGTCGGGTGAAAAACGACCCCGGAATTTTGGGTCAAAAAAGGGGGTCAAATGCAGAAAAAACGCACTTTTTGCGTGTAGGGAAAAAAGTTATTTTTGAGCCCCAAAAAAGTCGGGTTTTTTTGAAAGTACGGAACCCCTGCAAACATTGGGCGCGTCCGCCTTTTTTTCACAAAGATTCATCCAATAAAAAAAACGTGTCAAACCTACCGTAGGTTTCATTTTTCGGGGACCCGTCTGGGAAGATGGTTCCATGATAAATAAAAACATAGTTAGTGTAGATGGTGCAGCGTTCGGACTGACGGAATCCGCCTCGTCACCCCGGCGGCTCCGTGGGCCGCGTCACTGGTCCCAAATCTCCCTCCGCCGTCCGCTCTCCGCGCTCGGCCTGGCCGGCTTGCTGGCCACGGCGGGGTGCAGTTTGCGGCAGGCTTATCCCGAGACGCAGATTCGCGGTTACATCAACGGCCAGCCGTTCTCGGTGCAGGCGCCGAAGGATTCCAGCCTCACCGGCTTCGATGCCATGGCGGAAACGAACGGCACAATCCATGTCCACATTGACAGCCTGCAATCGTCGCTCAATCCCACCAATCTGGCGAATGCCGCGAACGGCCAGGCGGCGATTGTCACCGCGACGGGCCAGGTGATCAACCAGGCGATTCAAACCGCGACGACGACGGCGCTCAAGGCGGCAACGGTGCCGTGAAATGGAAGCCTGGAATGAAAGCTCCAAGCACCAACATCCAAGCTCCAGAGAAGCTCCAAACATCAAGCACCAAACACCATCGTTCGAGATTTGGAGCTTGGATGTTCTCTGGATGTTGGAGCTTGGTGCTTGGAGCTTTTCACGCATCACGCATCACGCACCACGCAACACGATCACAGTTATGGCCACTGACAACGGACCACTGACAACAAACATCGGCTTCATCGGCTTCACCTACGTCACCGGCTTTGTTTCTTCGGGCATTGCCTATGCGGAACGCTGGAACCGGCGCGCGGCGGTGACGGTGACACACACCCTGGTGGCGAGCGGCCCAAACGAGGCGATTGAGGCGCACATTGATGAAGGCGTCGCGCGCGTGTCGCTGGACAAATATTTGAAGGATGCGAATTGCCGGATTTTTTTCCGCCAGCCGCGGGGTTGGACGCCGGAACTGGGCGCGCGGAT
>JAQGPB010000188.1 GCA_028293265.1 Pedosphaera sp.
CCCCGGCGAAAATTACAGCGTCATCGGCCTCCTCGTGAAAGGCGATGCCGTGAAACCTGTCACCACCAAGGGCGAATGGACGCAAATCGAGGCGCCCACGAATGCCTTCGCGTTCGTGGCCGCGCATTTGCTCACTCACAAGGCCCCTGAGCCAGTCGCGCCTCCGCCGCCGGTGGCTGTGGCCCCGACTCCCACCGTCGTGGAAACTCCCGGCACCATCGCGCCGCCGCCCACCACGCCGCCCGGCAATACTGGCGCTCCTGCCGAGCCCGTAACTCCGCCGGTTCCTGTGGTCGTTCCGCCGATTCCCGCGCCGCTGCCGCCGCCCGTCGAGGAACCGTTGCCCCCGCGCATCGTGGAACGTGACGGCATTGTGGGCGACACCGCCAGCATCCAGGCTCCAACCCACTTCCAATTGAAGAATCTCGAAAACGGCCATGTGATGGATTACCTTTATACCACTTCGACCAACATCTCGTTGGTGCGTTACCGTGGCCGCACGATCCACGTCAGCGGCGAAGAGGAACTGGATGAACGCTGGCCGAACACCCCGGTTCTCACCATCCACCGGATTCAAGTCGTGCAATAGCAATGCCCGCAGCCGACCTCATTGACGGGCGGGCCATCGCCAATCAAATCCAAGGCGAAACCGCCCGCCGGATCGAGGTGCTGAAGAATCGTGGCGTCCAGCCCGGCTTGGCGTTCGTGCGTGTCGGCGAAGACCCGGCCTCGCGCGTTTACGTCGGCATGAAGGAAAAGGCCTGCGCCGCCTTGGGAATTTTTTCCGAGACGCGCGTCCTGCCCGAAGCCACGACGGAGGGCGACCTGCTCGCTCTGCTGAAGCAGTTGAACGAAAACCCCCGCATCCACGGCATCCTCGTCCAGGCTCCGTTGCCGAAACACATTCGCGAAGCCGTTGTCTATTCCACGGTTTCCCCGCAAAAAGATGTGGATGGATTTCATCCCGTCAACGTCGGCAAACTGATGCTCGGAGACCCCGGCGGATTCCTCCCCTGCACACCGGCGGGCATTTTGGAATTGCTCGTCCGTTCGCAGGTGAAAATCGAAGGCTCCGAAGCCGTTATTCTCGGACGCGGAAACATCGTCGGCAAACCGATGGCTGCCATCCTCTGCCAGAAAGCGAAGCACGCCAATGCCACCGTCACCATCTGTCATTCCCAGACGCGCGACATCGCCGCCCACTGCCGCCGCGCGGATATTTTGATCGCCGCCATGGGCGTGGCGAAATTTGTCACTGCGGATATGGTCAAGCCCGGCGCGGTGGTGATTGACGTCGGCGTCAACCGCGTCAGCGATCCCGCCGCCAAGGGCGGTTCGCGGCTCGTCGGCGATGTGGATTTCGAAGCCGTCCGCCAGGTCGCCGGCAAAATCACCCCCAATCCCGGCGGCGTCGGACCAATGACCATCGCCCTGCTCATGCAAAACACCGTCCGCGCCGCGGAACTGCATTTGGCAAATGCCGGCGTCAGCGCGCACAACTGATTTTTTCACAACCGCAGACCAACCCTAAAAACAATATGCAAGTCTCCCGCATCTTACCCGACCTCCAATGTTCCCTGCTGTGCGAGGAAATCCGCCAGGAAGCCAACGGCAATTTTTTCATCATCGGCGTCATCAATTATCTGCGCGTGCCGCAGGTGCCGGTCACCGCCTTGAAGCTGAGCGTGTTCAACCGCTGGACGGCCGGCGTCGGCCTGTTCACCGAAAGCGTCCGCCTCATCGCACCCGACCAGACCACCCTGATGCGCAAGAGCGAGTTGAAATTTGAACTCAAGGACACCGCGCTCCATTCCACCAACATCACCGTCTTCGGCCAGGTGGAATTCAAAACCGCCGGCACCTATTTCATCGAAGTCCTCGTGGACGACGTGATGAAACTCCGCTATCCGGTCCCCCTGATCCTGGCTCCGCAAAATCCCAATCCGCAGAATCCCCCAGTCCCGCCCGCCGCGCCTCCCGCCTGAGTGCTCGCGGATCGAACGAATCTCCGCCGCCGTTGCAGTCAGCCACGCGTCCGGGCATGATGACGCCCATGACGAGCACGGCACCAGCCTGGCGCACCGCCTGGGAGCCGCTGACCCCGCGCGGGGTGGCGGCGTTCGCGGGGGCGTCGCTAGGTCGGCTGTTGCTCGTGCAATTGCTCGTCGCCTTGCTGGCAGCAGCCGCCATCGGGTGGTTCTTGGAACGCGCCTGGTTCCCCGTCATCCGCGCCGCCATTCATGAACTGCCCGCCGAAGGCGGCATCACCAATGGCGAACTGGGCTGGTCCGGCGAGTCGCCCTTGCAGCTCGCGGAAAACCGCTTCCTCGGCTTGGCCGTTGACCTTTTCCACAGCGGCGAACTCGGCCGCGAAGCGCATTTGCAGGTCGAGTTTGGCCGCGACAAACTCCGCGTTTATTCCCTCCTTGGATATGAGATGATAAAATATCCCCCCGGCTGGAATTCCGCCTTCAACCGCACCGGCCTCGAACCATGGTGGGGCGCATGGGAACCGTGGATTCGGGTCAGCGCGCTGGGACTGGTTGTGGCGGGATTGATGGCGTCGTGGACGTTGCTGGCAACGCTCTATTGCGCGCCGGTGCGCATCCTCAGCTTCTTGGCGAACCGCGATTTGCAGTGGCGACAGAGCTGGCGGCTGGCCGGCGCGGCGAACCTGCCGGGGGCGTTATTTCTCACCGCCGGCATTGTTGCTTACAGCCTTGGCTGGATGGACCTTATCCGTCTGGGCGGCATGTTCGGCCTGCATTTTGTCGTGGGTTGGATTTATATATTCATCAGCCCTTGGTTTTGCCCGCCTCATCCCGAGGTAAAAAAGCTCAGCGGCAACCCCTTCGCCGCGCCGAAAGGCACCGCGCCCCCCGCCCCGCCGCCACCGTAAAAAATTGCGAATATTGCGCAGGAAAGCATTTGCTTTTGTTCATTTTCAAGGCATTTTAACCATGAAGCTTCTGCAAAATATGCCGTCTGATTCCCCAGCAGCCCAAGCCGATCCTGTCGAGGTCAACTCCCGTCTGGCCGCGATTGTGGAATCTTCTGACGACGCCATCATTGGCAAGGACCTGC
>JAQGPB010000190.1 GCA_028293265.1 Pedosphaera sp.
GCGCGGGCGGGGGACAGCGGATGCGCTGGTTCTGCGCGCAACGCATCCTGCAAATTCTCGATGCTGGGCAAAGTGACTCCGTCTTCCATGATGAAGCGTCCGAGGCTGTAGCCGTAACCTTCCTCCCGCAACGCACCGGCCAGCAGCGCCAGGTGAATGCAGCGTCCAGTCTCGTCCCACGTGCCGAAGGTGCCGGTGGCGACATTGTTTTTAACGCTCTCCGTGGAGCGCCCCAAATAGGAAAACTCCCAATCGTGAATCGTGCCCGCGCCGTTGGTTCCAAGATGGGTGACCCAGCCGAGTTCAATGAGCTGGTTCAGGATGGTTGCGCCGCCGTTTTTGATGAGGTGCGCGCCGTAGAGCAACATGACGGACGCTTTTCGCTGATGCGCGGTGGCAATCTTGCGCGCGCTGTCTTTCACGGCGGTGAGCAGGGCAGGGGAAACGACCGGGGGCGCAGCTTCGGGATCAATCAGGATGTCCTCGACTTTGCTTTCGCTCAGGCGCTCGGCGAGGGGAAAGACTTTGACGCGTTTCAAATCGAGTGGCACCGGAAGCTTTTTCATCGTTTAATTTACTCGTCAGTAAAGAGAATTTTGTTTAAAAGTCAATGACGCGAACCCTTATGAAAATGAACAATCATCCTGCTGACCGGCGAACCTTCATCAAGACCGTGGCAGCGGCGGGCGCCGGCCTTGCGGCTTTTGGCGCTGCCGGAGCCGATGCCCCGGTGACGCCCGAGCAGAAAATCAGACTGGGCTTTGACAACTTCTCCGTGCGCGCCATGAATTGGAAGGCGCACGCGCTGCTTGATTACGCGGCGTCGCTGAAGCTCGATTCGATTTTAATCTCGGACCTGGACGCGTACGAGAATTTCACCGAGCCGTATCTCAAGGAAGTTGGCGCGAAGGCGAAGGATCTGGACATTTTGCTGCATGCCGGGACGTGGAGCATCTGTCCGACGTCGGTCAATTTTAAAAAGAAATGGGGCACAGCCGAGGAACATCTGTCGCTGGGCATCCGTGTCGCGCATTCGCTCGGCTCACCGGTTTTGCGCGCCATTCTTGGGATGGGGAATGACCGGAAAACGCCGGGCGGCATCGAGGCGCGGATTCAAGATACCGTGAAGGTCTTGAAAGCGTGCCGCAGCCAGGCGATGGATGCGGGGGTGAAGATTGCGATTGAAAATCATGCGGGCGACATGCAGGCGTGGGAATTGGTCACGTTGATAGAAGAGGCCGGGAAGGAATATGTCGGCGCAACGCTCGATGCCGGCAACGCCACCTGGACGCTGGAAGATCCCATGGACAGCCTGGAAGCTCTCGGCCCATACACGCTGTCAACCGGCTTGCGCGATTCGATGATCTGGGAATACCCGGACGGCGCGAAAGTGCAATGGACGGCCTGGGGCGATGGGCTGGTGGATCCGAAGGCTTATTTCAAGCGTTTCGGTGAGTTGTGTCCGGGCGTGCCGGCGAACCTTGAAATCATTTCTGGATTCGCGAAGGACGTGCCGTATCTGAGGCGCGAGTTTTGGAAAGAATATCCCAAGGCGCGGGCGACGGATTTTGCGCATTTTTTGGCGATGGCGAAGCGGGGACATGCGCTTGAATTGCATCGTTCGTTGGATACAAGCGACGAACAAGCATATCAAAAAGGGCAGTTGGAGCGCAGCCTCAAGTATTGCAAGGAAGTAGTCGGCTTGGGATTGAAGTAAGTTTTGCCCACGATGGCAGGCCGCTCCGTGTCATTAATGGCTATTGAGACTCAGGAAAGTAATGCGAACAAAGTCAAAAAAAGAAATTAAGACACACCTCTCCCCGGCCCTCTCCCCACTCCTGCGTCGTGCGGAGAGGGAGAAGAAACTGGGTGCGTTTGTCTCTTTACTTCACTGAGTCTCAATCAGCGCGTCGGAGGCACTGCCCATGGCGCGTGTCCGTATGACCGTTGAAAATTTGATCCAGTAATTCAGCACCCAAATTATTGCGGTGCATTTCGTATTCACGCTGCCCCGCCCATTGAATCAGGTTCCTCGTTTTATTCATCGCTACGCCTATGGTGGTGGAATACCCCATTGCCGAGTTTGGAGGTCTGGTAATAATGCGCGCGCAAGCATGACATTTAGGCCGTTGGTTCCCTGAATGGATCCACCATCCGAGCGCGCTTCAGCCACTCACGCTGCGCCTCAGGCTCAATTACCCGTGACAACCGGGGAGTGTTCCATTTGCAGATGGCCAGACCGATTCAGGCGAACTCCAGCGGCCCGGTTCTTCGGCGCGACGGTGGTTCGAACACCCAATACAGGGGCCAATTCCCGCATGGCCTTTGGAAGCGACGTTTTCAGAATTTCCGTGGAAAAGGGCAATGTGCACACAAGCTCGTGAAACGGCAGAAGGAGAAACCAAATGAACTTAAATTCGATAAAGACCATGGAAACAAACCCCGCGAAACCTGCTTGCGCTGGTGCGCAGGACAGGCGGAGTTATTTCCCAAGTTTGACTGTGCGGAAGTGGCACCGAGCCGTCTGCGCCCTCGTTATGTTGATCATTGCAGTGTCCAGCATTGGCATTGCCAGCGCGCAAACTTCCCTCATCAACGGTGGAAATCAGGCGGGAACCATTCTGGCCAACACCACGAATTTCTACACGCTCACGGCCAACGTAGGAAACAACATCGTGCTGCGGCTGGGGACGGTCGGGTTTTTTGGCAACCTGAGGCTCTACGGGCCTGATGGCGCGTTATTGAAAACGGCCGCCTCGGGCACCGACGCCGAACTGGACTTGACCGCCACCAACAGCGGCACCTTCACTGCATTGGTCAACAGCTACTCTCCTGGGGGCACGGGAACTTACGTCTTGCGCCTGGCCCAGGTTCCCGAAGCGTTCATCGTGCCGGCGGGCGAGGAGGGCGGACCCATGACAAACGGCGGAAACTTTGCCGGCTCAAACACCCTGGGCGATTTGCAGATGTGGACCACCACAGCCAACGTGGGCGACAACATTGTATTGCGGATGGGCACGGTCGGATTTTTTGGCAATCTTAGACTGTATGGGCCTGATGGCGCATTGTTGAAAACCGCCGCCTCGGGCACGGATGCCGAGCTTAGCTACACTGCCACCAATAGCGGCATTTTTACGGCGATGGTCGGCAGCTACTCCTCCGAGGGCACGGGAACATACGTGCTGCACCTGGCCCAGTTTCCCGAGCCGTTCATCGTACCGACAGGGAAGGAGGAGGGAGGATCCATGACCAACGGGGGCAACTTTGCCGGCTCAAACCCGCTGGGCGATTTGCAGATGTGGTCCACCGCCGC
>JAQGPB010000498.1 GCA_028293265.1 Pedosphaera sp.
ATACGGGAGGGAGTTTTGCTGCCGCCGTTCTGCAACTGCCCGGCACGGCGTCCACGCAGGACGCCTCCGCCCGCGCGAACCATGTCCAGGTGCTTGGCGTGGATGGGCGATTCTGGGAACTCGCGAACCATCCGCAGGGCTTTACCAATTTGCCCGACGGCACCGTCGGGCTCAACGAGGCGCTCGCTGCACAGCTCAAAGTCAAGGCGGGCGACTCCATTCTATTGCGCGTCGAGAAACCGAGCGCGATTTCCCGCGACGCGCCGATTTCTCCGCAGCAGGATGCGTCCGCCGCGCTACGGTTGAAAATTTACGCAATCATTCCCGATGAGCAGCTTGGCCGGTTCAGTTTGCAGGCGAACCAGGTTGCACCTTTCAATGCCTTCGTGAACATGGCCGAGTTGCAGAAGGAAGTCGCGCAACCTGGCCGCGCCAACCTGTTGCTGGAGCAGGGCGATCTGGCGGCGGCCAATCAATCTCTCAACCAGCATTTCCAATTGGCTGATGCCGAGCTTCAGTTGCGCGAACTGCCGGACCACGCGGGCGTGGAACTGCGCAGCAGCCGCATTTTTCTTGATCCCGCCGTGGTCGCCGCCGCGCGGCAGGTTTCGCCGGAAGCGCAACCGGTCCTTACCTATCTCGCCAATGAACTTCGCGCGCCGCCGTTTGCCACGCCTTATTCGATGGTCACCGCTGCGGGCGCGCCGCTTGTGCCCGCCGGCATGCGTGACGACGAAATTCTTCTCAACGACTGGCTCGCCCAGGATTTGCAGGCCCAGCCGGGCGAGAAAATTTCGCTCACCTATTATATCATCGGCAACGGTCGCGCACTGGAAGAACACGACGCGGAATTTGTTGTCCGTGGCATCGTGCCGCTGGCGGGCGCGGCGGCGGATCGTGGCTTGATGCCCGATTTTCCGGGATTGGCCGACGCTGAAAGCACGAGCGATTGGGACGCGGGCTTTCCCATCCAGCTCAAACGCATCCGGCCCAAGGACGAGCAATATTGGAAGGAGCATCGCGGCACACCCAAGGCGTTTATCACCCTGGCCGCCGGTCAAAAAATCTGGGGCAACCGTTTTGGCGACTGCACGGCGATGCGTTTTCCGGTGGCGGCGGGCTCGCTTGAAACCATTGGCGCGGCGCTGCGTCAAAAGCTCGACCCGGCGAGCGTGGGCCTGCATTTCGAGCCGGTGCGCGAACAAGCGCTCATGGCCAGTTCGCAGGCGGTGGATTTCGGCGGGCTGTTCATCGGGTTCAGCTTTTTTCTCATCGTCGCCGCGCTTTTGCTGATGGGATTGCTGTTCCAATTTGGCTTGGAACAACGGACAACGGAAATCGGGACGCTGCTCGCGCTGGGCTTCCGACCGCGGCAGGTGCGGCGGTTGTTTCTGGGTGAGGGCGTAGCGTTGGCGTTGGCGGGCGGCGTTATCGGCGCGTTGGGCGGAATTTTCTATGCCAAGGCGATGCTGCTCGGTTTGACGACCATCTGGCGCAGCGCCGTCGGAACTTCCGCGCTGCGCTACCACGCGACTCCGCAAACGCTGGTGATGGGAACGGCCGCCGGAACAATCGTGAGCGCGTTTACCATCTGGCTCACGTTGCGGCGACAGGCTCGTCGTCCCGCGCGCGAATTGCTCGCCGAAGGCGCGGAGGAACAGGTTGCGATGACCGGTCAAAGAAGAAAACGGAGCCACGGATTATGGATCGGGCCGGTCACTTTGCTGTCGGCTCTGGGACTGATGGGCATGGCGTTTGTGCGCCACGAAACATCGTCGGCGGAAACATTTTTCAGCGCGGGCGCGTTGCTGTTGGTGGCGGGATTGGGATTTGCCGCCGTCTGGCTCGCGGCCGCTGGGAACTCGCCGCGTCTCACGCTGACCGGGCTTGGAATGCGTGGTTGTGGTCGCCGCCGCCGTCGCAGTCTGGCAACCATCGGTCTGCTGGCGTGTGGAGTTTTTCTGATTGTGGCCGTCGGTGCGTTTCGGCAGGACGCCGGTCGCAACGAACATGAGCGCCTCTCGGGCACTGGCGGATTTGAACTGATCGGCGAATCGGCATTGCCGGTGACTTACGATTTGAACAGCAAGGCCGGGCGGGATTTTTACGGGCTGCATGCTGCTGAAATGTCGAGCGTGCGGGTGATTCCGTTCCGCGTGCATGACGGTGACGACGCCAGTTGCCTGAACTTGAACCGCGCGCAAAAACCCCGCCTGCTGGGCGCGAACGCCGAGCAGATGTTGAAGCGCGCCCAATTCAATTTCACGCAGGAAACTGGCGGCTCACCGGATGGCAAGGGTTGGCTGATGCTCAAACCGGATGAAACAGCGCGCCAGGCTGGCGCCACGAATTCAGCACCGGAAATTCCGGGCGTGGCGGACGAAAATTCCATCCAATATGCGATGGGCAAAAAGGTCGGCGACACAGTGGACTACACTGATGAACATGGGCGGCCTTTCAAGGTGCGCATCGTGGGCGCGCTGGCCAATTCGATTCTGCAGGGCAATTTGATCATTGACGAGGCGGAGTTTGTGAAGCGTTTTCCCGGCGAAAGCGGTTATCGAATGTTTTTGGTCAGCGCGGCGTCCATCAATGCGGCGGCGATTTCGGCGCAGATGACGCGCGCGTTGCAAGATGCGGGGCTGGAACTCATGCCGGCGGTCGAGCGCCTGAACGCTTACAATGCGGTGCAAAACACATATCTAAGCACGTTTCAAGTTTTGGGCGGGCTCGGCTTGCTGCTCGGCAGCGCCGGGCTGGGCGTGGTGGTCTTGCGCAACGTGCAGGAACGGCGCGGCGAACTGGGCCTGCTCGTGGCGGTGGGTTTTCGCCGGCGCGCCTTGCACCGATTGTTGTTGAGCGAACACGGCGCGCTGCTGGGATTGGGGCTGGGCGTGGGGGTGATCGCGGCGGCGATTGGCGTGCTGCCAGCCTTGCTTTCCGCCGGCTCGCAAATACCTTATGCCTCGCTGGCGTTGTCGTTGACGGCGGTGTTGTTGAACGGGTTGGTCTGGACGTGGCTGGCGACGCGGTTCGCGCTGCGGGGAAGATTGGTGGATGCTTTGCGGAACGAATGACGTTGGACGAAGATTTTTTAACCACGGATGGACACGGATACAGAAGTGGAAATAAAAAGTTCCGCAGGAACGGCATAAAGTTCGTAAAATTTAATCTATGAAACGATTGGCAATATTCGGCGTAGTAACGCTCTCGGTCTTTGGGATTTTTTCGGCCATGGCCGATGATGCGAAACCAATTTTTGAAAACAATTTCGAGCAGGCCGAAGTTGGCAAGGTGCCGGACGGTTTTCTGGTGCTGGACGGCGGGTTTGCTGTGAAGGAGGAAGGCGGCAACAAGTTTCTCGAACTGCCCGGCGCGCCGCTGGACACCTTCGGCGTGCTGTTTGGTCCGACGGAAAAGTCGGACATTGCCGTCTCCGCGCGTATCAACGGGACCAAGAAGGGACGGCGTTATCCAACTTTCGGCGTGGGGTTGGACGGCCAGGGCGGTTATCGTTTGCAGGTTTCGCCGGGGAAGGGAATGCTTGAAATCTACAAAGGCGACACGGCCGTAACAAATATTCCTTACGACTGGAAATCGGGCGAGTGGACCATGCTTTTGCTCCAAGTCAGCAAATCCGGCGATGTTTGGAAAGTGGAAGGCAAGGCCTGGGCCCAGGGTGCGACGGAACCGGCCAACGCGCTGATCACCTTTGAAGAAAAGACCGAGCCTTCCGCCGGCCGCGCTTCGATTTGGGGCAGCCCATTTTCCAACACGCCAATTCAGTTTGATGATTTAGTCATCAAACGAGTTGGGGCGGGTAAATAATCTTCAATTCCTCGGCCGCACCAAAATTTCTTCCACAATGGCGCGCGCGGGAAGCTGGATTGCGAACAGCACACACGCGGCAATGTCTTCGGGCTGAAGCATTTTTTGCCGCGCCTCGGGCGGCGGGGGATTGGGGCGCTTGTTCAACAAAGGTGTGTCAATGTCTCCTGGAAAAATTGCGCTAGCGCGGATGCCGTTGGCCTTCTCCTCGGCGTTGATGGATTGTGTCAGGCCGGCAAGGCCGTACTTGGACATCACGTATGCCGGGCCGGCTTTCGCGCTGGCTTGCTTAGCGGCATCGGACACGACGTTGACGATGGTGCCACTCTGTTGCGCGCGCATGCCGGGAAGAAAGGCGCGGACGCAGTAAAACGCGCCGTTCAAGTTGGTATCGAGCATCCGGTGATAATCCTCCAGCGACAACTCGGCGAGGCTGCGCTTGGGCGCGTTTGTGCCGGCGGCATTGACGAGCACCTCGACCGATTTGAATTGTTCCAACACCGTTCGCGCCATCTTTTCCACTGCGGCGTCATCGCCGATGTCACAGGGGGAGACGAGCAGGTTGGCCGAGAATTTTCCGGCTTGTTCGATGGTGCCCTTTAGCGTGTCGGAATGCCGGCCCACGAGCGCCACGCGCCAGTCTTGCCGCGCCAAAGCCAGCGCCACGGTTTGACCCACGCCACTGCCCGCCCCGGTAACCACTGCTGTTTTGTTCATAGCTTTGAAAATTAAACCCTACAACTTGAACTCGCTGGCGACGTCCACCCAACGATGTTCGTTCGCGGAAAGCACCGCGGCGTCCATCACTGCCTGGGCTTGCGCGCCTTCGCGGAATGACGGCACGCACGGGCGTTGCTCGACAATGGCGTGGATGAACTCCACATCTTGATCATAGCGAAATGTGATCAACGGATCGCCCGCGCGCGGATCGCGCGGCGAGCCGGGCCATTTCAAAAATTCCTCCGGCACTGGAACGGTGCGCAAACCGGTTTCGCCCCGTTTGGCCATCTGCAATTCGAGCGGTTGTGCCAATTGAAAAACAAGGCTGCCTTCGCTGCCGTTGACCTCGCAATAATCCTGGCTGCGCGCGCCTTCGCCGCGGCCGGTGGCGAGTTTGCTGCTTTCCAAGACGCCCGTGGCGCGGTTGGAGGAGAACTCGGCCATGATGGCGACCCAATCATCGAGTTCGTTCACCTGGCCGCCGCGCTCATCGTGAAAGTGCCGCAGATCGGCCACGATCCGTTTCATCGGCCCGATGAGCAGATGCGCGTAATCAATGCGGTGCGAGAGCATGTCGCCGAGTTCGCCGGTGCCGGCCAGCTTGGCGACCTGCCGCCAGCCGACGCTGCGCGTGCCCCAATCCTGCAGCCGGCATGAACGAAAATGCCACGGCTCGCCGATGAACCCCGACTTCACGAGATGCGACATGTAATGCATCGCCGGGACGAAACGATAGGTGAAAGCGGTCATATTGCGCACGCCGGCTTTTTCGGCGGCCTGCCACATCTCGCGGGCCTCGGCAAAATTCATCGCAATCGGTTTTTCGCACAGCACATGCTTGCCTGCGTGAATGGCGGCCAGCGAGATGGGAGCGTGAAGAAAATTTGGCGTGGCGATGATGACGGCATTGACATCAGGCTGGGCCAGCAAATCTTTGTAGCTGGCGAAGGCGGCGGTGACGCCGGTTTGCTGGGTGGCGTTTTGAAGAACTGTCGGATTGGAATCGCAGAGGGCGACGACTTTCGCCTCGGGACACAATGCCAGCCCGGGCAGATGATTTTGCAGAACGATCCCGCCGCAACCGATGATGCCGACTCCAATTTGTTTCATAATTCCCAGATCAATTTAGCACGAGTTCGAATGTGACCGGGGAACTTTCGCACGGAGCGCGGCTGGTTAAAATAAAAATGTTTCCTTCAGGTCGAGCCTCCAGACGGTTGCAGCCTCGTTATCACACAAACCGTGGGCGGAGCGTCTTGAACCGCCAGGTGGCTGCGCTGTTACGGCACGGAACGGATGCGCCAGAAGTTGTTTGTGGCAGGATCCGGCTGGTTGGTGAACACGAGCACACCGCCGGCTCCGGCTGAGTTGGTGACCTGCGCCACCCAAGGCGACGATGCAAGACTGCTGGAACGATCCAGCGCGTAATTCGCTCCGGCGATGCCCATGAAGGACAAACGCACACTGCCGCCGCTTAACAACGCAGCGGAGAGTTGATTGTAGCCGGGCGGCCCGGCGACGAGCTGCTTGGGGCGGTAGGCGTTATTGAAAGTGCCGTCTCCTAGTTCGCCATCACCGTTGTAGCCCATGCCCCATAGACTGCCGTCATTCTTAAGAAACAGGCTGTGAAAATAGCCGGCGGAAATCGCCGTGACACCGCTGGCCACGATCATTTCGGGCTGATTGGTGCCATAG
>JAQGPB010000552.1 GCA_028293265.1 Pedosphaera sp.
GCCAAACGGAAGGCTTACCAGACTTCCTGCCTTTCCAATTTGAAGGAAATCGGCGTGGTGATGGCGATGTATCTTGGTGACAATAACGACCATTTCCCCGATCGCGGCGACCTGAAGAATCTCCTGCCGGGCGGTTGGAAACCTTGGACAAGCTGGCCGCCATCCGATCCGCGGGCAGGCTGGGCGGGCGTGTTTCTCCAAAATTACAATCCCAATTACAACATCTGGACCTGCCCGGGCATCCAGACTTCGACGCCGGTGAACCAGGCGGTGCAGGTGACCCAGGCGATCACCAACACCGCGAATTCGCCGGTGACGCAATATTGGATGTGGCGCTTCGACCGTCCCAATGATCCATCGGGGGAAGATTTTTGGGGCAAGACCCCGGACCGGGCTTTCACAGACCTCGCGGCGGCGAATGATCCCACTGTTGGTTTTATCTACAGCATTTCGGATGTGGAAATCACCGTGGACCCTTATTTCCCCAACACCATTCCGACCGTGGACCCGCAACTCTCCGGCCACTCCGGCCAACCCGGCGGGCGCAACCGCCTGCTGATGGATTGGCACGTGCAATTTTTCAAGGACAAGCGCGTTCCGAACTGAAAGCACCAAGCGTCCAAGCTCCAAATTCCAAGCGCTAAAGTCACCTTGAGGTGTAGTTTAAACTAATAGCGGTGCATTGTGATGGTTTGTGAA
Organism: Pedosphaera sp.; assembly: GCA_028293265.1. The sequence goes on from JAQGPB010000552.1 coordinate 700, forward strand.
GGGAAGAATCCTGGATGGAATTGAAGAGTTGTCATTCGCGCGCAGGTGGGTTTAATTGTGAGCATGAAGACGAAGTCCGTGGTCAAAATTGACCCTGAAATCATGAGTGGCACGCCCTGTTTTGCCGGCACTCGTGTTCCGGTGCGGGCGTTGCTGGACTACATCGAAGGCGGCGAGACGCTCAATGAGTTTCTCGAGCAATATCCCACGGTTTCGCGCAAGCAGGCGGTGGCTTTCCTCGAACAAGCCAGTGAACGCCTGCTCGCCTCAGTCTGAATGCGCATTCTGCTCGACGAATGTTTGCCGAAGGATTTGGCGCGTGAGTTCCCCGGTCACATCGTCAAAATCGTCCCTCAAGCCGGCTGGGCCAGCATCAGCAACGGCAAACTCCTCAGCTTGATCGCTGATTCTGGCAAATTTGACGTTTTCCTGACCGTGGACAAACAGCTTCCGCAACAGAATCAAACCCGGACATTCCCTTTTGCCATCGTCGTTTTGCGCGCCAAGTCCAATCGGATGATTCATATGCTCCCATTTGCACCCGAAATTCTGCACCGCCTCGCCGAATTTCAACCGGGCCATGCTTATGTTTTGACACAGCCGGATTAACGTCCCTTTTGTCTGGTTCGTGATCAGTGATCGTCTCCTGTTGGGCGCAATTTTTAACCTGCAGCCCGCTCCTCACGTTGGGAAGCATAAGCTGGTGGCGCTGCTTTCGCGCCCACGAAAAACTTGATTTCCGAATTTAATGTGGTTATATTGAGTCATCCAAAAGGTTCCAATGTGTCCACGCAAAACACAGGCGGTCAATGTATGCTGTATCGTTTTGATGGCTTTTTTGTGCCTCGGTTGCCATACCTTCAGCCCGTCCAATTCAGCCTTTCCGCCGGAACAGCCAAATTATGCAAATGAATCTCCGGATGAGACGGGCGTTTGGTATTTAATCGGTCTCGCGGCTCAAATGGCCGGCGGGATTGTTGGTAATTAGCCGGGCAGCGGGAGGTCCCGCCTAAAAATCCCGGAACAAAACTGATCCTCCTGCCTCATAGTAAAACACCGAATCTGATTAACTGACGGTGGAGCGAAGCCGGATTGGGCCATTTTGGACTTGCATCTTGCATGCCCATGTATTCCCCGTTCCAGAAAATATTCACTCCACAAAAATCATTACAAAACGCGGAAACTAAAAAAACCAAAATGGAAGAACAGTATGAAAAAAAACATAGGTGAAAAAATAATCGCTGCAATATGCAGCCCCAGTCGCGCAAGTCTGTTAGCCTTGGCGGCATCTCTGGCCCTGATGTCGGTCCCGGCACAAGCGAAGGACAATGACAAGCCCGATACCTACCTGCAAACAAACCTCGTCTCCGATCTGCCGGGGGTTGCGCAGTTGCAGGACACGAATCTGGTCAATGCGTGGGGTATTTCTTTCGCTCCCACCTCCCCGTTCTGGATCAGTGACAACGGTACCGGCCTGTCCACGCTGTATGCCGTCACCAACGATCCCGGCGGTTTGCCCCTCGTGGTCAAGCAAGGCCTTGTAGTGGCCATACCCGGTGATGGCTTTCCCACCGGGCAACTGTTCAATCCCACGCACGGCTTCAATGGCGATCTCTTCATCTTCGCCGGCGAGGACGGCAACATTTCCGGCTGGCGCGGGGCCTTGGGTACCACGGCAGAACTTCTGGTGGCGCGTTCCAATGCCGTTTACAAGGGAATCACGCTGGTCACCAACACGGGCACGCCCCTGCTCCTGCTCGCCAATTTTCGCGAAGCCACGGTTGACGTTTATGATACCAATCTGAATCTCACCCAATTCTCAGACCCAAAGGCGCCGGCCGGGTATGCTCCCTTCAATGTTCAAAACCTCGACGGCCTGGTCTTTGTGACTTTCGCCGAACAGAATGGCGAGAAACACGACGATGTCGCCGGTGTAGGCCACGGTTTGATAGACGTGTTCAACGTGAGCACCGGCAAGTTTCACCGGTTGGCCACCGGCTCGGCCGCGGGCGGACATTTGAAAGAAATCAACTCGCCTTGGGGCCTGGCTCTCGCCCCCGAAAGCTTCGGCAAACATGAGGACGAACTGCTCGTAGGCAATTTCGGAAGCGGCACGATCATGACCTTTGGTGCCGAAGGCGACTTTCGTGGTTTCCTGGAGAATTCCCATCATCAGCCCATCGCCATTGATGGCCTGTGGGGTCTCACTTTTGGCAATGGCGCCAAGGCCGGCGTGACCAACTCGCTCTATTTCACCGCCGGTCCGAATGGCGAAGCAGACGGATTGTTCGGCAGCATCGTCCCCGCACCGACATCGCAGAAAGACAAGGATAAAGGCAAAGACAAGGACGACGATAAAGACAAAGATAAACACTGAAGATTCTGCAACGTAGTCCGGCCCTGGGCTCCGCCCGGGGCCGGATTGCCAGTCTGCCGGCCATTTATTGATCCTCAGAAAAACCGTGTCACCATCGCAAACAAGTGACCATTGGCAAAAAACGGCGATTGCTAACCACGATATGAAATCCACCAAACGCGGCCGCCACGTTCTCCCTCTCCTCGGGGGAGAGGGCCGGGGTGAGGGCGGGTGTTAACACTGACTTTCACTGACACGGTTTTTCTGAGGATCAATAATCCATCCGCCCGGATGGTGCAGCACTGAGCGGGCGAATTTTCAAACATGTTTTCATTCACATCACCGCGGCGAAGCGAAGGCCGCGGGTGCTGATGCGCAGTCCGGCGCGCCCCCGCGCCGAACACCGGAGACGTGCAAATCACCATTCAGTGCGGACTCCGGCTATGCGCGTCCCATTTCCAACTGCATGGTTCCACTCAGGCCTTGCTGGCCGCATGGTCATCCAACACCAGGACACCGTGGGGCGGGAGATCGTAATTGCCGGTGAGGGCGCAGCCGCTGAGGAAATCGTGCATCGGCTTGTAAAACTGGATGCGCACGGGCGAGTTCTGATGGTTCAGCAGGAAATAAATGCGCGTGTTGTCCTTCTGGCGCAGGCTGACTTCGACGGTGTCGGGCACTTTCAGGAGCGGCGTCAGGTTGCAAAGCTGCCGCAGCCAGACCACCAGGTCGTCGTAAACATGCTGGTGGCTCATGGTGCCGATGTAAATCGCCTTGCCCAGGCCGAAGGTATTCATGGTCATCGCCGGCTGGCCGGCATAAAAATCCTTCGCGAAAGTGGCGAGCACCTGGCAGCCCTTTGTCTCGATGATGTCGCACCACACCCTGGCCGGGTGCATGTGGCCGGCGGGAAAAGCGCCCTTGAAAGTGAGATGATTTTCCTCGCCGGGAGGCAGAGGGTCAAATTCAAGCACTTCCAGTCCGAACAAATCGGTCAGGTCATGGGGATAGCCGCTGTCCGGGGCCATGTGATGCTCATCCACCAGGCCGGTGTTGAAGGTGCTCACCAGCGTGCCGCCGTTCTGCACATACAGCTTCAGCAAATCGGCCTCGCCGCCGGCCATGAGATGCAATGACGGCGCGATGACCAGCTTGTATTTGGAAAGGTCTTCCGTCGGGCGCGCGAAATCTACCGGCACGTTGCGGTGGTGCAGGCCGTTGTAGAAAAGCTGGATGTGATCGCGCAGCTTGAAATTCTTGGTCGGCCGCATCGGCTGCTGCATGGCCCAGTCGTTGTCATGGCTGTAAAGGATGCAAACATCGGCAACGACCTTCGTCCCCTGCAAGGCGGGCGCGAGGAGTTTGAGCTCGTCGCCCAGTTGCCTGATTTCCTGGTAGGTGCGGCTGTCCTTGCGGCCATTGTGGGGGAGGACGGCGCCGTAAAATTTTTCCGTGCCGATGCGCGGCTGGCGCCAGCAGAAATAAAGCACGCCGGAAGCGCCGCGCGAAATCAATTGGTAGGTAAAAAGCCGCACCACCTGCGGCCGCACGAGTGAATTGACATCCTGCCAGTTCACCTGTCCCGCTTTTTGTTCGATCACCCAGAAACCCTCGTCGCCATTGGGGGTTTTGATGTTGGTCTTCTTCAACGAGCGCAGCATGTCCAGTTCGCAGGCGAGTTCGGAGCAGCGCGATTTGATGGTGGCGTTGCTGTCCACCGCGACGAAGTCCAGCGCGTCGGCGACATCGAAATGGTCGAACCTCCGGTGGAGCGCGCGCAGGTTGGAAGTGACCGGGCAGTTGGGCGTGACCTCGTGCAGAATGTCCGCCTGCATCTTGACGAAGGCAAGGATGGTGTCGCTGCAAAAGCGCATCCAATCGAGCGCCAGCGCGGGATTATGCAGCGTCGGCGCGCGCCGGGGCATCGGGATCTGCGCCCAATCGGTGACCATCTGGCCCCATTGACGGGTGCCGCACTGGTCGTTGAAACGGCCGATGGTTTCGTATTTCGCATGAAGCCACGAATGCCAGTCGCGGCGGGTCTCATCGTTGAACGAGGCTTCGGTCTGGTGCGCGCCCAGGCCGTTGTCAATCTGCCAGGCGATAAGTTGCGGATGCTTGCCCAGCGCCCCCGCCATCGCGCGGACGATGCGTTGGGAATAATCCCAATAGATATTGCTGTTGAGGCAGGTGGCGCGGCGCGTGCCCTCATTGAGCGCCAAGCCGTTTTCATCCACCGGCAGGATTTCAGGATGTTTCTTCGCCAGCCAGATCGGCGGCGCGGCAGTGGGCGTGCCCAATACGACCTGGATGCCCGCCTTGCCCATCAGGTCCATGGCGCGCCGGAGCCAGCCGAAATCATATTTGCCCTCCTCCGGTTCGCAGATGCCCCAGGTGAATTCCCCCATCCGCACAACGTTTACCCCGGCGGCGACCATCAGCTCCACGTCGCGTTCCCAGCCGGCTTCGGGTTTTTCCGGCGTGCCGGCGTAAGGGTAAACCCAATGTTCAGGATAATAATCTACGCCAAAATACATAATTTTGGGAGTGTTGGGTTGAGTGTTGCCCTGATTGTACTCAGATGTGGAAATTCTGCAATCTTTAAATGCGAGCCGTATCTCAGTTTTTGAGCAGCATCATTATTTGTCTAATCAACCGTTGTTTACTGTCCTTGAATTATTGAACGGGCAATGGTCGTTCCCGCCCGAATGCAACCACCGCCTCAGCCGGAGCGCGGGTCTGCGACCCGCAGCAGCGTGCGAATACCAAAAGGCCCCGTACCAGTCCCACGCGCCCGTCGTCAGGGTGTTGCTGCGGGTCGCAGACCCGCGCTCCAGCACAGGCAACTACGCTAAACCAAAACGCGCTTGCTGCCGCAAAATGATTGACACAAAGCCCATTCCTGTTATGTTCACCCTCAGTGGAGACGGTATGGTTTTTGCGGAGTCGGCAGCCGGTTTTGTCGGAAAAACCAGCACAAACTTCTTAAAAAGCCCGCCAACAAAGCGAACGGTCGCCTAAGTCCGCCTGCGCCCGCATTCGCCCGCCTCCTGGTAAAAAATTCGCAACTTCACCCAACGCTCCCTTTCCCCAACCCGGAACCCGGAACTCGGAACCCGGAACTCAGATCCCTCCCTAAATCCTCCTTGACCTGCCCAAAAATCTGCACACTCTGGCGCTGGCACACTTGGCCAGCCCGCAACTATGGATTTTAACTTCAACGAATGGCTCGAACTGATTCTCCGCTGGGCGCACGTCTTTGCCGGCATCATGTGGGTCGGTGCCACTTATTATTTCACCTGGCTCGACGGACGCTTCGTCGAGCTGGAGAAAAAAGCCGCGCAAGGTCAGGACGCCGAGAAGTTCGTCTGGATGGTCCACAGCGGCGGCTTCTACCAGGTCGAAAAACAAAAGCGCCCGCAACTCATGCCGTCAACCTTGCACTGGTTTCGCTGGGAGGCGGCCATCACCTGGATCACCGGCTTTCTCCTCTTCGCGTTCATGTATTATCATGGACCGTACCTCGTCAGCACCGAAGATTCGCCAATCAGCAAAGGCGCGGCCATCGCCCTGAGCCTCGGGATGATCGTCGGCGGCTGGGCGGTTTACGATCTGGTTTGGAGATTTTGCAAACACGGGCTGCTCGGCCCGGTGATTTATTTCGCGCTGACAGTTGCGGCGGCGTGGCTGGCGTGCCATTATTTCACGGGGCGCGGAGCTTACTTGCAGGTCGGCGCAATGATGGGAACCATCATGGCCGCAAACGTGTGGATGGGCATCCTGCCCGCGCAAAGGCGCATGGTCGCCGCCTTGAAGGCAGGCCGCGAACCCGACATGAAAGAAGGCGCCAGCGCCAAGGCCCGTTCCAAGCACAATTCGTTCATCGTTATTCCCGTGGTGTTTATGATGATCAGCAACCATTATCCCGGCACTTACGGCAGCAGGTATAATTGGATCATCCTCTCCGT
>JAQGPB010000600.1 GCA_028293265.1 Pedosphaera sp.
CCATCCTCTCGGGCCTCACCGCCCTCATCGAGCCCCTGCTCATCGTCTTCCTGGGCGTCGTGGTCGGCGGCATCGTCATCTGCATGTTCCTGCCCATCTTCAAGATGAGCGAAATCATCAACGCCAAGCACTGACCAGACACCCGGGGAATTTCACAATCCCAGGCTCCCAACCGCCCTCACGGGTTTTGGGACTTGGGATTTTCCTTGGGTATTTGACTGCTTGCCGATCGCGGAATGGTTATTCAGGAGACGCGCTCACCATGAGGATCACCTGCCGGGTCTCTTCGCCAAAAGTCATCAGCTCCTCCTTCGTCATCAAGCCGTGGGAGTAAAGATGCGTCAGCATGATCAGGGCGGTGGAACGGCGGTGGTCATTGAATGCGTCGGCAATCTTTCGATCCTCCCGTTGAATGAATTGATACAATTTGAGGTACCGTTCGTGCGGTGTGCCCGTCGGGCCGGTCGCGATCTGGCCGGCCTCGTCCAGAATTTTCTGGCAAAAACGATTCAACAACACCGGCTTCAATTGGCTGAACCGCTTCCAATCACTTTCTGGAATCTGGCGCGGCATGTCAGGACAACTTTTGTTCCACTTCTTCCAATTCCAAAAATCCCTGCAACTGCCGGATGCGCGTAGGATGGCGCATCTTCCTCAAGGCCTTGGATTCAATTTGCCGGATGCGCTCGCGGGTGACATTGAATTGCCGGCCCACTTCCTCCAAAGTGCGCGGGTAACCGTCGGCCATGCCAAAACGCATTTCCAACACCCGGCGCTCGCGTTGCGACAAGCTGGACAGCACATTGCCAAGCTTGTCCTTCAACAGCGTGAGACTCGTGATCTCGGACGGACTCTCGGTGGATTTGTCCTCGATGAAATCTCCAAAGCTCGCGTCATCACCGTCGCCGACTGGCGACTGCAGCGAGATAGGTTGCTGCGCCATCTTTATGACCGCACGCACCCGGTCAACGGGCAGTTGCATTTCCTCCGCGAGCTCATCGGCCGTCGGTTCGCGGCCAAAATCCTGGATCAACCGCTTCTGGATGCGCATCACCTTGTTGATGGTCTCGATCATGTGGACCGGGATGCGGATCGTGCGCGCCTGATCGGCGATGGCACGGGTGATGGCCTGGCGGATCCACCAGGTCGCATAAGTGGAGAACTTGTAACCGCGGCGGTACTCAAATTTTTCCACCGCCTTCATCAGGCCCATGTTGCCTTCCTGGATGAGATCAAGAAAGGAGAGGCCGCGGTTGGTATATTTTTTGGCGATGGAAATCACCAGACGCAGGTTCGCTTCGACCATCTCTGTCTTGGCCTGAAGCGCGCGGGCGACGTCCCGCCGCAATTGAGCATAGGCTTCGAGGTAGTCGGCGCACGGGAGCCGGATGAATTCCTCAAGCACATGGATTTTTCGCCGCTCAGCCTGAATGACCGCCTCCTGCTGGGGAGACGGGCCCTGCCGGCTCCATTCCTCGATCAATCCCTGGCTGAGGAGCAGTTTGTCATGGATGTTCTCCGCCACCAGCGCCATTTCCTCGATGACTTTCTGCTTGTAATAAAATCGGGCAAAAGTCGCCTGGAGCTTTCGGTCAAACTGCCGGAAGGCCGCATAATGTTTTCCCTGCCTGGCATCGGAACCCTCGTTGTGCCAGGCGGCAAAATGTTCATCCACCTGCTGGTCGAGCAAACGCGCCCGCTTGACCAGCTTGTGCAAAACCACCAGGTGGTTTTCGCGGCCCTCGACTTTTTTGTCCACAATCACCAGGTCAAAGCGTTCCTTAGGTGGTTCGCACAAAAGTTTTTCCGCCAGCGCGATATGCTCCTAGCCGGCAAAGCCAAAACTGTAAAGCGCGTGCTTGACCGCGTTTTCGGCCTCCTCGATGCGCTTGGAAATCTCCACCTCCTGCTCGCGCGTCAACAGCGGCACCTGCCCCATCTGTTTCAAATACATCCGCACCGGATCATCCAGGATGTCCAGCCGGCCCTTTTCCTCCGCCTCGTCCGCCTCGGGTTGCTTGATGCGGTCCACCTCCGCCTGGTCCACAATGTCAACTTCCAGGCTGCGCAGCTTGACATAAATATCGTCCAACTCCTCGGGCGATATGACCTTTTCAGGCAGGGCGTCGTGAATGTCGCCGTATGTGAGGTAACCCTGCTCCTGGGCAAGCAGCACGAGTTCCTTGATTTTTTCGGCGAGCGCCGGGCCGGAAAAAATCCTGGCCGATTCGGCGCCGGGAACGGTCGGTGGTGAATTATTGTCGTTGGCTGGCATGGGTGAATCTTTTGAACGGGAGACCGGTCCGGGCATCGGGTGAGGTCGCGGACGCGGCTCCAGGTTGGGTTGCAATTGCGTAAATCAAAGAACGGTGGCGCACAAGCCATCCGGTGGCGGGAGCACGCTGCCGTGTGCTCGCGGTTGAAGCTGTTTGAGCCTTCAAATTCACCATAATCGCCAATCAAATCCTACAGCCGTGAAATATGGTAACTCGACGCGACAAGTCAAGCAGGGAAAGACTCTGGATGAAAAAAATGCGCGCAAATTTATTTTTCTTTTTTGCATCTGGTTCTTCTTTGATCCGGCCATGGCGTTTTATTCAGGCAGTGCTGCTCGATCACGATCCAGTTCGCGGCTCATCTTAACAGCCACGTTGGACAAGGACTGTCCAACCTCCAAAAAAGTTTTTGTCATGTTTTGACGTCGCCCCCAAAAAAACCTCAACCCAAAAAACTCAAAACCAGCTCCGTCAGTTTCACCGGCGCATCGGCCTGCACCCAATGTCCGGCCCCCCGAACCGTCTCCACCGTGGCACGTGGAAACATTTTTGCAATCAATGCTCGGTCCCCTTCGGCAATGTAATCCGAGTTGCCGCCCCGGATGAACAGTGTCGGACCTTCGAATGCTTCACCTGCGTGGATCGGTTCATTGAGCCGCTCATAATTTCTGTAGATTGCC
>JAQGPB010000648.1 GCA_028293265.1 Pedosphaera sp.
GCCGGTGAAACTCTCATGGCCGGAAACGCAAGTTTTCAACCACTCCTTGTCTCATCTAATCGGCAGGCCGGCTGCGAAGAATATTTAAATCTTGATCTGTCCAATCGCATCAAGCACGTCCTGAAGGCGGTCGCGAAGCTGCCTCATAGCGGAACGGTCTCGCGAAGCACGCGTTCCCGGAGACGAGGCTTAAGCCCCTCGTCTGTCACCAAATCTACCCGGCAGCCAAGCAAATCCTGCAAGTCTTCCAACACCCCCAGATCAAACAACGAACAGCCTAGACGCGGCGTGATCAAGAGGTCCACATCGCTTGGTCTCGGTGTTCTCGCCTCGTGCCACCGCGCCGAAGTTCGGCCGTGCGCAGAATCTCTCCGCGTCGTTCGGTCAGTGTTTGCAAGCTCACCATGCCTTGAAAGTAGTCCAAAGCCGGGCCTGTGAAGAGCGTTTTTCCAGCGGCGTTCCTGCTCGTTGCCCGCATACGAGAAATCGAGGTGGACAAAGCCGGCCTCCAATCGCAAAGTGAAAAACAATGAAAAGACAATCCAGTGTAAGAGCGGCGAGCATTGCTTATGTTATTGTGCTGGTTTTATCGGGATTTGTAGCTTCGGTTCCTCCGGCCAATCTTGTTTTCTATTTTATTTTATTTGGGCTGGCGATTTTTCCCATCAGGGCGGAATCGAAGCGATATCGGGTGTTTGGGGTCGTTGCCATGCTCTTGTCCCTTGTCCTCGCTGGTTTGGAGATCAGGGACGGGATACGGCACCGGGAATTTCGCCAGAAGTTAATCACTGAGAGGCAAAGCCTGACGAATCATTCGATTGTCTTGCCTGGAACGCCCTGAACCTCTTTCGAAACAATGACGGCTTGCAACAACGTCCTGCGCCTTTTTTTCGATTGCCCCGTCGGAATTTTTAACGGAGACTCACTTTGTTTGGAGCAGCCGTTTTGGTGTTAACCCATAGTCTATGACAAATCCTGGTTCTTCCCCGGACGAAGCGTTGCAGGCGCTGCGCGAGGCGTTGCGCTCCTCCCCGGACAACGTTCCCCTGCGCCAGCATCTGGCCGACACGCTCATCAGTTTCGGGCGGCTCGAAGAAGCCGAGAAAGAATACCGCGAGGCACTGGCGCTCGCGCCGCACAATCACGCGCTCAAACTGGGCCTGGCCCGCACCTTCCACCAGCAGGGCAAGCATAATCACGCACTCGTCATTGTGGAGGACCTTGTCAAAAGTTCGAACGCCCCGCCGCGCGCGTTCATCCTGCATGCCAAGCTGCTCGCGGGCATCGGCGAAATCGAACAAGCCGTCGCGGAATATCGTCGCGGGGTTGAACTCGACAGTTCGGTGGCCGACCTCGAATTCGCCAACCGCATGGGAATTGCCGCCAACCCGCAGGACAGCGAAGTTATAGAGGGCCGCGTCCGCGCGGCATCAGAAGACGAACCAGAACCGGGCGAACGCGAAATCGAGCGGCCCAAAATTACCTTCAATGAAGTCGGCGGCATGGAGAAGGTCAAGGAGGAGATCCGTCTCAAGATCATTCATCCGCTGACGCATGCCGAGCTGTATAAAGCCTACGGCAAACCAATCGGCGGCGGCATTTTGATGTATGGCCCGCCCGGTTGCGGCAAAACTTATTTGGCCCGCGCCACCGCCGGGGAAATCAAGGCGGGTTTTCTCGCCGTCGGCATCAATGACGTGCTGGACATGTGGATCGGCAACAGCGAACGCAATTTGCACGCGCTCTTCGAGCAGGCGCGCACCCACAAGCCGTGCGTGCTTTTTTTTGACGAGGTGGACGCGCTCGGCGCCAGCCGCAGTGACATGCGCCATCATGCCGGCCGCCAGTTGATCAACCAGTTTCTCTCTGAAATGGACGGCGTGAAAACGAACAACGAAGGTGTGCTGATCCTCGCCGCCACCAACGCCCCGTGGCATCTCGATTCCGCGTTCCGCCGGCCCGGCCGTTTTGACCGGATACTTTTCGTGCCGCCGCCCGATGCCCCGGCGCGCGCTGATGTGTTGCGCTTGCAATGCCAGGGCAAGCCTGTCGAGGACATTGATTACGATCATCTGGCGAAACGCACCGAGGATTTTTCCGGCGCGGATTTGAAGGCGCTCGTGGACGTCGCCATCGAAAGGAAATTGCGCGACGCGATGAAGTCCGGCATTCCCAAACCGCTCACGACGAAAGACCTCGCCGCCGCGGCAGGAACGTTGAAGCCGACCACCAAAGAATGGTTCGCCACCGCGCGCAATTACGCGCTCTATTCCAACCAAGGCGGGGTTTACGACGATATTTTGCAGTATTTGAAGATGTAATCGCGACGAGGCAAGGCTACCCATGAATCCCAACCTCGGACGCGCGCTGCTGTTGTACCAGCAATCGCGGTATGAATTGGCCGAAGCCGAATTGCGCCAGGCGCTGGCCGTGGAGCCGGAACAGGGCTACGCGCATTCGTTGCTCGCACTGTGCCTTGCGGAACGGGAGGAATTCAAGGAAGCCACGCTTGAGGCGCAACAGGCAATTCATCTCGAACCGGATTCTGATTTCGCGCATTACGCGCTGGCCCGCATTTTTCATGAGCGTCATCGCGAGGATGAAGCGCTCGCGGCCATCAATGAAGCCATCCGCCTTAATCCGGGCGATGCCGATTATCTTGCTGCATTATCCCAGATTCAACTGGCCGAACGCCGCTGGCCGGCGGCGTTGGAAGCCGCCGAACGCGGCTTGGAACACGACCCGGAGCACGTCGGTTGCACCAACCTCCGCGCCATAGCGCTGGTCAAGCTTGGCCGCAAAGCCGAGGCGGGCGCGACCATTGACACCGCGCTGGGCAAAAATCCGGAGAACTCCCTGACCCACGCGAACCAGGGCTGGACGTTGCTCGAACGCGGCGATCCCAAAAAAGCGCTGGAACATTTCCGCGAATCGTTGCGCCTCGACCCGGAAAACGAATGGGCCCGCCAGGGCATCGTCGAGGCGCTGAAGGCGCGGAACATCATTTACGCGATGATGCTCCGTTATTTTCTCTGGATGGCCAAACTTCGGAACAGTGCGCAGTGGGGAATTGTGGTCGGTGGTTATATTGGCAACCAGTTGCTCGGCGGTCTGGCCCGCCAGCGCCCCGATTGGGCGCCGTGGATTCTGCCGATTCGGATTCTGTATGTCGCCTTTGCGCTGATGACCTGGATTTCCAGCCCGCTGTTCAATTTGATGCTGCGCCTGAATCGCTTTGGCCGGTTTGCGCTTTCGCGCGAGCAAACCGTCGCCAGCAACTGGATCGGCATCTGCCTGCTGGTGGCGCTGCTGTCCCTTGGCGGCTGCCTCGTGTATGGTTTCAACAGTCCCTGGATACTCGCGGCGCTCGTGTCGGGCTTGCTGCTGCTGCCCGTGGCCGGAATCTACAAATGCACGGCCGGCTGGCCTCGCAACGTCATGGCATCTTACACCGTGGTCGTCGCCCTCGCCGGAGCGACGGCGATTGCCTCGTTTTTCTTTGCGGATCATCAGCCGCACGCCGAGGCGCAGCAATTGATCCACTTTGGTGGCAACTCGCTCATGGCATTCGTCATCGGCGCCATCGGCTCGGGTTGGATGGCAAATTTTCTCATCATGCAACGGCCCAAACGCTGAATGG
>JAQGPB010000022.1 GCA_028293265.1 Pedosphaera sp.
CGCTCGAAGTCCAACGCGATTCAATGCCTGGCCATCCCGGCGCAAATTTTTCGGAATCACTCAAAATTCATCCTCGCTGTGTGTTGAAGATAACAGCTATCGTGTCCCGTGTTCCGGACGCATCTTATCGCCGGGTACCATTCACCAACTTAGTACTTACCGCCTGCGGTCCCTCCAACGTTACGACAGATACTGAACCTGACCTTACAACCGAGATCCCTGATTTTTCATCCCGAGCTGTTCACACTTAGGTGATGTGATTCGGTTGCGCTTCCTAAAGTTTCCGAATCTATTTTGCAAGCGACCAAGTTTTCTGTAGATTGCAACTATGGCGGGAGCCCCACCACCTGTAGTCCTCACAATTGCCGGGTTCGATCCCAGCTCCGGCGCTGGGGTCACGGCTGACATCAAGACGATCGCAGCACACGGCTGTTATGGAGTTGCGTGCATCACGGCACTTACTGTCCAGTCCACGGCGGGAGTTCGGCGGGTGAGTGCTGTTGCTTCTGAGATCATTGTCGAAACGCTGTCTGAACTGGCCGCCGATATGGAGATAGCAGCAGTCCATATTGGAATGCTCGGTTCGGGCCACGCAGCTAAGGCCGTTGCGGATTTCTTGACAAACGCAAAACTGCCGAGCGTTGTTCTCGATCCGGTGCTGAAGTCTTCGTCAGGGGCTGATCTGCTAGATGGGGATGGAATGGAGATATTGACCCGAAGGCTATTACCGCTCGCAACGGTCATAACCCCAAACGTAGATGAGGCGGCGGCCTTGACCGGGTTGGCTGTCACGAATCTTTGTTCGGCCCGGCCCAATGGCACTTTCAAGCCGTACGCCAAGTCATTGGATACATGGTCGCCGCCCACGGCCAGTTCGCCGGTGTGCTTGATGATGCCGTCCGCATAGACCGCAAAATTCGTCGTGCCACCGCCGAGGTCAATCACCAGCGCTCCCATTTCCTTCTGCTCATTCGTCAACAACGCGAGCGATGCCGCCAACCCGTTGAAGACGATCGCCTCGACTTCCAGTTGCAATCCCTTCACCGCGCGAATCGGATTTTGCAGCCGGTTGAAATTCCCATGCACGACATGCACATCCACCTCCACCCGCGCTCCCAGCATGCCGACCGGGTCCGCGATGCCATCATGGCCGTCCACCAGAAAATGCTGCCGCACCGCGTGGAGGACATGATTTTCCGCCGGCAGATTGATCGCCTTGGCGTTCTTGATGACATCCTGCACGTCGTCCGACGTAATCTCCCGGTCCGAGGAAACCACCGGATGCACGCCGCGATTGTTAAAACCCCGGATATGCCCGCCGGTCACGCCGAGATAAACGCTGCGAATCTCCACGTCCGCCATCTGCTCCGCCTCGACGATGGCATTGCGGATGTCTTCTTCGGTGGCCGACACATCCGCAATTTCACCTTTGCGGACGCCACGCGAGCGCGCCTGGCCAAGACCAATGAGGTTCAGGGCGCCGCCGGCATTTATTTCGCCCACCACGGCGACAACTTTGGAGGTGCCGATTTCGAGCCCGACAATCAAGGAAGCAGGATCAAACATTGCGTCTGCCTTTGTGTTGAACGTTTCTGGCCTTGGGAATCATTTGCGGCGCGAGGCTTGCCTCGATAAATCGGGCCGGCGGGCTGCCGCGCACGGACAAATCAAGGGTGGCGATGACCTTGCCGACACGCAAGGCCTGGTCATGGACCGCGCGCCAGCGTCCCAACTGAAAATCCAGGTCCTCCGTCGAAAAGATGACCTGGCTGCCCTGCCCTGTTGTCACCTGCAGAATTTGCGGCGAAGAAATGTCTATCGTTTGCAGGTCCACCAGCCCGGACATGGGCGAACGGTCAAACGCGGAAATCAATTGCAATGCCGCTCGCGCTTGCGGGGAATCAATACGCCGTCCGGGCGCCAGCTCCGCCGGATTGATGCCGAAAATTACGGGCAGAATATCATTGGTCTGCGTCAAGGGCACCGCGCGTTGGCGTGCCTCGACCGGCATCATCACGCAGCCGTCGGCGTCAAGATGCAACACGCCGAGTTGCATGTTGCCGTTCGTGCGCGCTTGCATGACGTGGATTTGCGCGAGCGGGTCGCGTTCCGTCACGCGCAAACGCAAGGTATGCGGCAGCACACGTTCCACCGCAACCGACCTGATCATCGAAACCATTTCCAAATCCCTTTTCACGCGCGCCAGATCAAGCGCGAGCAGATTCTCGCCCGGCTTGACCCCGGCCCAACGCCGCAACTGGTCTGCCGCGATCACCCCATCCGTTCGCACATCAATTTCCTGCACTGCGAACGACTTGTTTTGGTAGATCAACTGGTCCAAGGCGTATTCGCCCGCGCGCCATACCACGTAAAATCCGAAGATCGTCCCAAACACTATCCCCAGCGCCGCCGCCGCCAGCCGCATGCGCGACGCGCGCACCTGGTCGGAACGCAGCTTGACGTCGAGCACGTGCGTGTGCCCGAGCCGCCGATTTTTACGTTTCCCGCCGAACCAGCTCATTTTTTTCCCGTTCCCAAATTATGATGCAACGCCAGGTCAATCATCCGCTGGCAAAGTTCCGCATAATCAATCCCCGCCGCCGCCGCCGCCTTGGGCATCAGGCTCAGCTCCGTCATTCCCGGCAGCGTGTTCACCTCCAGCACCACCGGTTCGCCATTGGGCCGCACCATCACATCCACCCGCGCATAATCGCGTCCGCCGATCGCGTGGAACGCCCCCAACGCCGCCGTCTGGATGCTCTTGGCAACCGCCGCATCCAGTTGTGCCGGACAAAAAACCTCGGTCGCTCCCGGCGTATATTTGTTCTGATAATCGAATGTGCCGCTCTTGGGCCGCACTTCAATCACCGGGAGCGCTTGGTTCGCCAAAATGCCAACCGTCGTTTCGCGGCCGACAATTCTTTCTTCCATCAACACCTGCGAATCATATCGCAACGCCTCGGTCAACGCCTTGTTCCAATCCGCAACGCGCTCAACAAATTGCAGCCCCACGCTCGAGCCCTGCCGCACCGGCTTCAACACCACCGGCGGCTCCCAGCCCATCGGCCAGCTTGACGAAGCCGAATCGAACACCATGAACTTCGCGGTCGGCACATTCGCCGCCACACATTTCTGCTTGGTCAAAAATTTATCGAAACCAATCCTGCTCGCTTCGGCATCGCAGCCCGTGTAAGGCACATCAAGTTCATCCAGCCGGCGCTGCACCGTTCCATCCTCGCCATACGTTCCATGCAACGCCAAAAAAACCACCTGCGTCTCCGGCGATAATTTCCAGTCCGGTTCCTTTGGATCGAGTTCCGTGACCTGATGGCCCAGCGAACGCAACGCCTTCGCCACTGATTTGCCCGAACGCAACGACACCTCGCGTTCCGCCGAAGGCCCGCCGAGCATGACTGTGATATGAAGACTCTTTGACATTGTTCTTATTGGCGATTGCGGATTGCGGATTGCGGATTGCCCGACCATTTGGCCGTCTTGCAGGAGGCGACAATCATCGCAAGCAGTTCATCTGCTTCTTGCATCAAGTTCGTCAAACGCGCCTGTTTTATTTGATTGCCTTCGATGAGCAATTCCATCCAGTACATTGATTCATCGCGCTCTTCTTCGACGATGCCCATTTTGGAAACGAAGTCGGCCCGCGATCTTGCGCGGCAGGCCGCGCGATAATTTGCACCCACGGAAGTCCCGCTGCGCAGCAACTGCCTGCCAATAACATCGGAGGTTCGAGTCTTCGGCAGCGATTCAACCAAATGAATCACCCGCAATGCAAATGCTTTCGTCCTTTTTTTGAAAACTTCCGGATTCATAGTCATAGTATTTCGAAGTTGCCCAAAGCCATGTTCACACCGCGATCTCCGCTTCCGATAATCTGCAATCCGCAATCGCCAATCCGCAATTTCCTACGCTTCTCCCACAATCTCCACTTCCGTCTCCAACTCGATGCTCCGTTGCGACCGCGCCCGCTGCCGTATGAGTTCGATCAGTTCCAAAACGTCTTTCGCGCTCGCCTGGCCGTCGTTGATGATGAAATTGCCGTGCTCCTGCGAAACCATCGCGTCACCGACCCGCGTTCCCTTCAACCCAAGTTCATCAATCAATTTGCCCGCCGGGACCGTCCCCGGATTTTTAAAAATGCACCCCGCGCTCGGCGCGGCCGGCTGGGATTCCCAGCGCTTCTCGCTGAAGGTCTTCATCCGTTTGTCCACCACTTCACGGCTCGCCGGATGCCCTTTCAGCACCGCCCCCAGGGCGATGTTCTCTTTCAACAACGGACAGCTCCGGTACTCCACTTTTATCTGCGCCGCCGGCTCCTCGTGCGCCTGACCGCTGTAGTCCATATAGCGAACCGACTCAACCACATCGAACATCCAGCCGCCCATCGCGCCCGCGTTCATGCGCAAGCCGCCGCCGACGGTCCCCGGAATGCCTTCCAAAAATTCCAGCCCCGTCATTTGCGCTCGCTTGGCTTCCGCCGCCACCTGCTTCAACTTCGCTCCCGCGCCGCAATGCATCCGATGGGCCATGACCTCAACCCGGCTGAAATGGGGATGCGCCAGGCAAATCACCAACCCGCGAATCCCGCCATCACGGATCAACAGATTGGAACCGCGCCCCAGCACAAAGAACGGCAGTTTCCGGTGCTGGCACAGTTGCAGCAGCTTCGACAATTCCGCTTCAGACGCCGGCTCGACATAAAAATCCGCGCTCCCGCCCACGCGCAACGTCGTGCGTTTGGCCAGCGCCTCGTCGCGGCGCAACACGGTTTCTGCGGACACTGCCGCCTGCAACTCGGACATCAAATCGTTGCTGGACACATTCAAATTTCTCCGGTTTTCACCGGGTTTGGGGCATTCTGGAGCCGGGCTCGTCTGGTTCACGTAATTGCTGATTGTCGGTTTTGGATATTGGGTGAAACTGGTGCCGCGATGCCACCCGCGGCGCGACGGCGCGACGTCACCACCTGCATGATGTTCTCAGCAATCTGTTCCGCCGCGTTCGGAACATGCCCTCCAGCCAGTGCCGCGCGCATTTTCTCGCGCATAATGGCGTTCTCCATCAAATCCACGATTTTTGGCGCAAGCAATTCCGGCTTGGCCCTGCTCTGCTCGATCAAACAGGCCGCGCCGGTTTTCTCAAAAGCAAGTGCATTATAATATTGGTGATTGTCCGTCGCGGCGGGAAACGGCACCAAAATGGCCGGCACACGCATCGCGGCCAATTCCGCCAAGGACGACGCCCCTGCCCGGCTGATGGCCGCGCTGGCCGCTCCGAGTGCCAGATGCATTTCGGCAAAAAACGGGCGAACCATCGCCTTCACCTTGTTCGCCGCGCAAGCTTGCTCAACTTTCCCGGCATCGGCCGGCCCGGTCAGATGAAACAACTGCAATCCGGGCACGAGCCTTGCCAAGTTCGGCAGCATTGCAATCACCAAATCATTCAATCCGCTTGCGCCCTGGCTGCCGCCGGTCACCAGCAACACGGGCCGTTCCGGTTCCAATCCCAGCGCCACCCGGCAGGCGGCCGCATCCATCGGCTGAAATTGTGGTCGCACCGGCGTCCCGGTGGCTTTCACATGGCGCGTGTGCAGGCGCTCCGCAGCTTCGGGAAAACCGACAAACGCGCGATTGACCGTCCATGACAACCACCGGTTCGCGCGTCCGGGAATCGTGTTCGACTCGTGCAGAAAAGCCGGTGCGCCGCACGCTTTGCCTGCCAGCACTGGCGGCGCGCTGGTAAATCCGCCCATTGCCAGCACGGCCTCGGGCCGCGCGGTTTTGAAAAGTTTGGCCGCCGCGCGATACGATTGCGCGAAACCCCGCACAAACGCCAAAACCCGACCCCGGCTCAAACCAACCGCCGGCAAAGTCGCCACCTGCATCCCCGCCACGGCTTTCACCGCCTGTTGGTCCACTTCCTTCGGAGAAATCAGCAAAGTCACCGCGCAACCGCGCTGCTTCAGCTCCTCCGCCACCGCCACGCCGGGAAACAAATGCCCTCCCGTGCCACCACACGCGATGGCCACCCGGGGCGCTGAACTTTGGTTTTGCATCAAATCAATTTCAAACTAAACCGCCACGGCAGGGATGGCGCGCTGCGCCGTCCCCGTCCTTGTGCACAGCGTCAGGCGACGAAACGGATGCCCCAAGACACAACATCTCACCACTTCTTCTTCCAAATCCGCAATCCGAAATCCACAATCCGCAATTCATTTCACGTCGCCTGCGGAACCCCTTCCGGTTCCAAAGAAGTCGCCGCCGGCGCGTTAACCGCGCGGGCGCGTCGCGCAATACTCAGTAAAAGCCCGACGCTTGTGAGCATCATTACCAGGTTGGAGCCGCCGTAACTGATAAATGGGAGCGGTAGGCCTTTGTTGGGAAGGGTACTGGTGACGACGCCGATATTGATAAATGCTTGCAGGCCAATCAGAAAGGTAAGGCCGGTGCCGAGCAGGAGCCCGAAGTTGTCACTGGCATGCGAGGATATATATATGCCGGCGATTACCAGCAGGACAAAGGCGAGCACGACCAGGAGGGTCGCGGCGAGACCGAGTTCTTCACCGATGATGGAAAAAATGAAATCAGTATTGTGTTCCGGCAAAAAGCCGAGCTTTTCGCGGCTGTTGCCCAGGCCAAGTCCGTTCCAGCCGCCCGCGCCGAGGGCCAGCATCGCCTGGTTGGCCTGATAGCCGATGTCCATCTTGTGCTTGTCAGCATCCAGCCAGGCAAAGATGCGCTTGGTTCGCATCGGGTCATGCATGATGGAAACGGCGAAGGCCGCAGCGCCCGCCAAAATCGGCGGGATGATGAATTTCCAGCGCGCGCCGGCGATGAAAAACATCGCCGCCGTCACCGTGGCCATCAAAATGGTCGTCCCCCGGTCCGGTTCGACAAAGATCAACATCAGCACCGCGCCGATCAGCATGCCGGGATACAACATGCCCTGTTTGAATTCTCCCAATCGCCGTTGATAACGATCACCATACCAGGCGATGGCGATGATCAAGGCGAGTTTGCCGGCTTCTGAAGGCTGTAATGTCACTCCGGCAAATCGGAGCCACCGCCGCGCTCCGTTCACCTTGAAACCGATGTGTGGCACCAGCACCATCACCAGCAACAGAACCGCAAATATCAAAATGGGCCAGGCCCATTTTTTCAACAGCCGGTAATCCATGCCGGTCGCCACCGCACAACCCAGCAGTCCAAGCGAACACCAGACGACCTGCATCTGGAGATAGTGCGTCCCATGGTCCGCCATGCTTGAGCTGTAGAGCATCACCATGCCCAGGGCGAGCAGGGAGATGACACACAAAATCAAGGTTGTCGTGGCGGTTTTCACTTAAAACATGTCTCTATGGAAAACGAAGTAACTAATCTCTGACCTTGCTGCTTCCAACTTCAACTAAAACCCTCACCGGACACCGGGGTGAGGTCACCCGGCGTCCGGCAAAGCATCTGCTTATATGATTAATGTGCCGTCGTGCTGGGTGCGCTCGAAACGGGCAGCGGCGGCGGTGCGCTGGTCACTGTCGGGGTCACGGGCGGCGTGCTGGTGTCAACTGCCGCGGTGGCGGATTTCGCGGGTATTTTCAATTTTTGACCCGCCTTGATCTTGTCGCTCTTCAACTCGTTCGCGGCCTTTAGTGCCTTGACCTTGAGGCCGTGCGCCGTGGCAATCTTGGTCAGCGAATCGCCGGCTTTGACCACATAGATGGTGCTGTCACTGCCATCAGCGCCCACGGTTGAGGTGCCGGAAGCCACGGACGAACTCCCGCCGGCGGGGACCTGCAATTTCTGACCGACCTTCAGCTTGGTCGGTGGAATCCCGGGGTTGGCAGCCTCGATGTCCTTCATTTTCACACCGAGCTTCTTGCTGATGGTGTAATACGAATCTCCCTTCGCCACCACGTACTCATGAGTCGCCGGAACTTCGGGGGTGATCGGAGGCTGCGGTATGGGCTGCGGAGGAGGAACCGGCACGGCATTGCTGGCCATGCTCGGGACCGTGTTGCTCGTCATGGGCGGCAACGGCGGGGGATTCGTGTCCACCGGCGCGCCGGTGTCCGGCGGCTGTGTGCTGGCGGTGGTGCTCGAATCCGCGTTCGCATCCTTCTTGCTGCTGCATCCCTGGATCAGCAGCGGAGTGAGCACCAGGATGTTCAGGGCGAAAATGGTGTAAACAGCGACCTTCACGCGGGCGCGCTTTTTATTTTTTTGCTCCAGCAGGGAGCCTTGGGGGACAAACGGGTTTGAGTTATTCATTTGGCTGTGGCGCTCGTAAGCGTCCTTTCTTATGAGGTGGTGGTTATGTGTTGTTTTTTCGCGCCGGGGTTTTTTCCTCAAAAAAACCCCGGCGCAAATTTTAAATGTTTATTGGTTCAATTTTTTTATTTTGCGGCGGTTCATTTTGATCCGCCGCCAGTTCATGGACCGCTTGGCGGAACACTTCACCCCGGTGCTGGTAGTTTCGAAACTGGTCAAAGCTCGAGCAGGCTGGTGAAAGCAGTATCACATCGCCGGGCGCCGCATTTTTCGCCGCTATTTTGACAGCTTCTAACAACGATCCCGCCATAGTGCAAGGAGTAAAGAGGCTCCACGCCGCGCGAATTTTTTCGCGCGCTTCGCCGATGAGAAAAGCGCCCTTGACCCGCTGGGAAATCAACGGCCCGGCGTAATGATATTCGAGCCCCTTGTCCTTGCCGCCCGCGATAAGCCAGGTGTTTGGCTCGCCGGCCGGGGCCGGCGGAATGGAAAGCAACGCTTTGTGCAGCGCATCCACATTGGTGGCTTTTGAGTCGTTGATGTACTTGACGCCGTTGATTTCCGCGACCAGTTCGAAGCGGTTCGGCCCGTGCGGCTGCGCCTTCAACGCATCCACCATGGCATCCAGCGGCAGGCGCAGCACATGGCCCACCGCGAGCGCCGCCATGAGGTTCTCGGCGTTATGCGCGCCGCGCAAGGCGCATTGATCCATGTCGAGCAGCGGCCACGACCAGCCCGGCACGCGGCTGATCAACAGACCGCGATCCAAAAAGATGTCCGCCCGGCGGTTGTTCGCGCTGAACGTGATTATTTTTCCGTTGATGGGAATATCAAGTGCGCGCAACTCCGCCAGCGCCTCGCTCTGGATGATCGCCCAATCGAACGCCTGCTGGTTCTCGAACAATCGCGCCACAGCCCGGTAGTATGCCGCCGCGCTGCCATATCGATCCAGATGGTCAGGCGTCAGGTTCAGGAGCACCGCGACGGCTGGTCGAAAAAATTGGGTTGTTTCCAGTTGAAACGAATTGACCTGCAAGATCAGGTAATCGAGGTCCTTGGTCTGCGGCACCACGGAACAAACCGGCCGCGCGCCATGACCGCACACGGCGGTCTTGCGCCCGTTGTGTTTCAAAATGCTCTCGATCAATTCGCCGGTGGTCCCCTTCCCGTTCGTTCCCGCGATGGCGATGTTCAGGCAGTGCGACTGCTGAAAGCCGAGTTCAAATTCCCCGATGATCGGCACTTGTCGCTGCCGCATCTCCTGCACCATTGGCGTCGTGCCCGGCACGGCGGGGCTGACCACGGCCAGGCTGAACTGGCGGCTGGGATTTTTCGTCGCGCCCAGCTCCACCTCGATGCCCAGCGGACGCAATCGGCCCGCTTCGAGGCGCAGATCTTCGGTATCAGCCTGGTCCACCGCCATGACGTTCGCCCCGCTGTCATGCAACAGCCGGCACGCCGCCCGGCCGCGTTCGCCGAGGCCGATCACCAGCACCTGTTTGTTTTGTAATTCGTACATCTCGATTCCAGACCGATCTTATCTTATCTTCAAGCTGCTCAGCGCTACCAGCGCAAACAGCACGCACAAAATATAAAAACGCACCACCACCTGCGTCTCATGCCAGTTCTTTTTTTCAAAATGATGATGAATCGGCGCCATCAAAAATAATCTTTTTCCCGTGCCATAACGCTTCCGCGTGTAACGAAAATAACTCGTCTGCAAAATCACCGAAGCCGCTTCCATCACAAAAACTCCGCCCGCGATGAGCAGTACCAGCGGCTGGTGAATC
>JAQGPB010000054.1 GCA_028293265.1 Pedosphaera sp.
CAAGATCACCAGTGTCAAATCGAAGATCCCGATGGTGATGGCATCGAATTATTCCACCGGGGTGAATACGCTGTTTTGGCTGACGCGCCGGGCGGCGGAAATTCTTGGGCCGGACTTCGATCTGGAAGTGGTCGAGATGCATCACCGGTTGAAGAAGGATGCGCCGAGCGGCACGGCGGCGACATTGGCGGAAATTCTGGCGAATGTGCGCAAGCAACAACTCGCCGAAGTCATCCGGCATGGGCGGCAGGGAATTGTCGGCGAACGCACCACCGCGGAAATCGGCATGCACGCGTTGCGCGGCGGCGACGTGGTGGGGGATCATACGGTGATTTTTGCGGCGAGCGGCGAGCGAGTCGAGTTGACGCACAAGGCTTCGAGCCGCGAAACTTTTGCCAACGGCGCGTTGCGCGCGGCGCAATGGGTGGTTAAGCAAACGCCCGGATTGTATGACATGCAGGACGTGCTCGGATTGAGGTGAAAATTTATCCATATGCCGCTGGCCTTCGTCGCGCTTGGTTCCAATCTGGGGGATTCGCGTTTGATTCTGGGAAATGCGATGGGGCGATTGCGGGAATTTTCAGCCCGGCCGTTGTTGAAATCCTCGCTTTGGCAGACGACGCCGGTGGATTGTCCGCCGGGTTCGCCGCCGTTTTTAAACGCGGTTGTGGGTTTGCAGCCTATGGCGGGTGAAACTCCGGAATCGTTGTTGGAAAAATTGCAGGCTTTGGAAAAGGAATTTGGGCGGCGGCCAAAAACAGTCATGAATGAGGCGCGCCCGCTGGACTTGGATTTGATCGCTTTCGGGCACGCAACCCGCAACACGCAACAACTGGTCCTGCCGCATCCGCGCGCGCATGAGCGGCGGTTTGTGCTGCAGCCGCTGGGCGAAATCGCGCCGGATTTGATTTTGCCCGGTCAGGTCAGGACTGTCGCACAATTATTGGCTTCCTTGCCTGTCGATGATGGAATGAAAAAGCTCGGTTGATCGCGATTACGCGGAGGTTTTTTCCGGTTGACGGGCTTGTTCGGACCGGGTGGCGGCGGAACCTGATTTGGTATTGCGGAAAAGCGCGACGAACAGCACCAAAACACCTGCGGCAAAGATGGCCGGTTTTCCCCACAATGGTTTCCATTCGATGGCGGCGAGTTCGGAATGGCGCAAGGCGTTCTTCTCGTCGTCCAATGTTTTGAGCTGGGCTTTGAGGGCGGGTTTTTCAGCTTCGGGAGCAGCGCTGAGCTTGGCGGACACGGCGTCAATTTCCTTGCCTTTCTCGACGACTTGCGCGGCGAAAGCCTTCGACTTGTCGGTGGTATGCATGGCCTCGATTTTGCCGGCCACGTTGGCCCCGATGGCCATGCCGACGCCGAGAGTGAAGAGAACCAGCATGCCCTGGGCCTGGGCGCGAATGTGTTTCGGCGCGATCTGGTCGGTGTAAATCTGGCCGGTGACGAAGAAGAAGTCGTAACAAATGCCATGGAGCACGATGCCGCCGATGATCATCCAGGCGATCTGGTCCGGCGCGCCAAACGCGAACAGCGAGTAGCGGACGACCCACGCGAGCATGCCGAGGGCGAGCATCCATTTCACCCCAAGCCGCAGAAAGAACAGCGGCATCACAAGCATGAAAAAGATTTCCGACATCTGACCGTACGACATGGTCTGGCCAATGGGCAGTCCACCCATCTCAACCACCCGGCTGGCGATCTGATAATAAAACGCAAGCGGAATGCAGATGAGCAGCGAGGAAAGCATGAATACGAAGTAGGAACGATCTTTGAGCAGCACGAAGGCGTCCAAACCGAGGATTTGACGAACTGAAACCGGGCCGCTGCCGGTGGGCGGCGTGTTAGGCAGCATGAAACTGAACAGGCCAAGCGCCACGGACGCGCCGGCGGTGAGATAAAACATGTTGATAGTCTTGTCCCAGCCGATCCAAGTCAGGCTCAGTCCGGCCGCAATCCAACCAATGGTTCCCAAGACGCGAATGAGCGGAAATTCCTTTTCAGAATTGGTCATGTTTTTCATCGCGATGGTGTTGGTGAGCGCCAGCGTGGGGAAATACGTGAGCATGTATCCGAAGATCACAAAGTTGATGGTGCTGGCAGAAGGCGAAGCGGATTTCATCATCGCCGTGGCGGCGAGCATGAGTACCGCGCCCAGCAGGTGCATCACTCCGAGAACGCGTTGGGCGGCAAAAAAACGGTCAGCGATCATGCCAACAAAGAACGGCGAGATAATCCCGGCTATCGGCCCCACCATATATGTCGTGCCAAAGTCTTCGGCTTTAAAGCCAATGGTGCCCAGATAGTTGGGCGCGGTGACGTACCAGGCTCCCCAAATGAAGAATTCCAGGAACATCATTATGGAGAGATGTACGCGAATCTTTGTATTCATAATCTGATGACTTGAAGCTTAGGGAAACCGGGCGGGCGTGGCAAGGTTGTTGATGAGGGTAGCCACCTTGGGGTAGATTTTTCCTACCTACTTAATAAATCGCACGCGGTAATAGCGGGGGGCGGCATTGGTGGACGTGGAGTCGGAAAATGGCAGAATTTCGCCGACGAGATTCGTTGAAGCCAATGGCGTCCAGTTGGTGAGGGTGGTGGAGGTTTGGATTTCGAGCTGGTCGCCGGGGACGCCGGAGAGGTCGAAGGTGAAGTTTCCATCCGGCCCTTTTCTCGGATTTGCGAGGCGGATTTCGGGGGCTTCGTTCCAGGTGGCAAAATTACCCGCATCCAAGGAACCGGCGCTGGTGAATTGTCCGCCGACGAAGACTTTTCTTCCCAAGGCCACCATGCTCTCAATGGTCGCCAGGCTCGCGCCGCTGGGGCCAAAAGCGACGCCGCTGCCAAGACTTTGCCAAGTCGTGCCGGTCCATCGGGCGATGCAGTTGGCAGGCGTACCATTCAAGGAAGTAAAGTTTCCCGCAAGGTAGAGGTTGCCTCGCAACGGCAGAATGGCGGCGATGAAACCATTATAAGCGAGAGGCGCTCCCATGGATTGCCATGCGTTTCCATTCCACGAATAAAGCGCCGGAGCGTAATTGTTGGTAGTCTGCGAAATTGCCAGATAAAGATTTGTGCCGCTGGCGGCGAGTGCCGAGGCTCGCGTATTCGCGAAACCGCCGCCCACAAAGCTCACATTTGTTCCATCCCAGCGCGCGACTTGGACGGCATAGTCGTTGTTCGTAAAATAACTTTTTGCGATGTAAAGGTTTGTCTGATCGGTGGCCAGTTTGTCTTCTTCAGAATTAACGCTCCAAGGCACGTTGTTCCAGTTGGTCCCGTCCCAAGCCGCGACCGGCCCGATCTGCCGCGCGGAGGCATCGGTGAAAGAACCGGACTCATACAAAACATTTCCCACGGTCAGGAGCACATCCACGAAAACATTCGTCAAGGGTCCACCAGGCGAGTGCCAGGCAGTGCCATTCCAGAAGGCGAGGTTCTTTGCGCCTGCTTCGGGTATGGTGAAAAATCCGCCTACGAAAATGTTTGAACCGACCACAGCGAGCGAATTTCCCATCACCAAGCCTTCAGTCGGCGGGAGCAATCCGACCGCCGACCAGTTCGTGCCGTCCCATTTGGCCACTCCG
Source organism: Pedosphaera sp. (assembly GCA_028293265.1). The sequence continues at coordinate 3,597 of JAQGPB010000054.1, forward strand.
GTGACCGCGTTGGTGCCAGCCGTGCCGAAATATCCGGTCGCATAGACGTTGGTGCCGTCGGTGGCAAGCGCATAAACCGCGCCGCCCAGGCTGCTCGCCGTGCCGGAGCCCAAGGCCAGCCAGTTGGTGCCATCCCACCGGCCCAGGTTGCCGGCGCTCACTCCATGCAACCAACTGAAAACACCTCCCAGATAAGGCTGCGACCCGAAATGCTGCACCGAATATACGAAATCAAAGGCGTGCAAATCCGCGTTCATTGCTGACCAGGTGCCGCTCGTCCAGACCGCCGCATTGGTGGTGGCTACGCCGCCAGCCAATGTGAAGCTGCCCGCGAGATACAAACTTCCCGCATACGATTCAAGCGCCTTGACTGGTCCGCCCAGAACGTTGCCGACATTGTGCCAGTTCGTGCCATCCCAACGGGCAAAACCCTCGGCAAAAATCCCGCCGACATATCCAAAACCCCCGCCGATAAACAGTGATCCTTGATGCATCGCCAAGGCGCTCACACTGCCGTAGAGCAGGTTGCCTTGATAAAGGTATCCGGGCAAACCTCCCGTACAGTTTCCCATCGCCTGCCATGCGTTTCCATCCCAGCGCGCGAGGTTGGTGACGGCGACGCTCCCGGCCTGCACGAACGAGCCCCCGATATACACGTTGGTGCCATCACCAGTGATGGCTTGCACGGAACCTGAGGGCTCCGGGTCATCCGGCAGGTAGGCTCCTGTGTCCATCGCGTGCCACGCGCTGCCGTCCCAGTGCGCCACGTTGATGGCGGGTTGTCCACCGGCCAGTTCAAATTGTCCCCCCACATAAAGATCGGTGCCGTTCGCATAAAGGGTGTACACGCCGGGAGGCGAAGTTAGAAAAGCCTTGTCCACGCCAGCGCCGAGTGCCTGCCAATTTGTTCCGTTCCATTTGGCGATGTTGGTCGCGCCGATGCCGCCCGCAACATGAAATTCCCCGCCCACATAAAGATTGGTCCCGCTGACAGCCAAGGCGTTGACCTGGCCGACCACACCGCTGCCAACGGCGCTCCAGTTCGTGCCGTCCCATTTCGCAATGCTGTTGGCGGCGACTCCGCCTGCCTTGGAAAACGCCCCGCCGACATAGAGAGAATTTCCCGAAGTGGCTATGGCATAGACCGGACCATTTATCCCCGGAGGCAGGGTAAACTGCGGGTCCCACGTTCCGTTTGCAGATTGTCCATCCGCCGTTATTGTCCACAACACGAAGGATAGAAACAAAATGAGATGAACGATGAACCTGTCGGCACCTTGGCAAATCTTTCTGAACATCGGATATCAATACCCAAACCTGTCGTATGCGGAAATAAAAACTTTCTATCTTTAATGAGGCTGTCTATGCACCTCGTTGCGGGTACCGGTGGGCCCGCGGCACGCGGGCCGATGGCCTGCACTCGACTTTTTGTCTGGAGGCGCGTAGATTTTCGGGAATGCGTGCGGCGTTTAAAGAATGGGCGGTGGTGGTGGATGCGCTGGGGCGCGGGGAGCAAATTGTCATCCTGCGCAAGGGTGGCATCAGCGAGGGGCGGGGCGGGTTCAAGGTGGCGCATCCGCGTTTTTTTCTTTTTCCAACTTTGTTTCATCAGCAGCGCGAATCGGTGGTGCCATTGGCGCAGGCGCGGTATGACATGATCGCGCCGGGCTTTCCGCCGGCGGACAGGTTGAGATTGGAGTTTTTTGCGGAGGTCGCGTTGGCGGAGCAGTTGCATTCGCTTGAAGAGGCGAAGGCTTTGCGCGGGCAGCATGTCTGGCGGGATGAGGTGATTGCGGAACGGTTTGATTGGGGACGCGAGAAGGCGATTTTTGCCCTGGGGGTAAGGATTTTCCGAATGACACAGGCGGTTGAATTGCCGATGTTGCCGTCGTACGGCGGGTGCAAATCGTGGATTGAACTGGAAGGGAAGGTTGAAACGGACGGAGCTGTGCCGGTGCTGGCGGAGGCGGAGTTTGAAATGAAGCTGGGGCGGTTGCGCGAGGTTTTGGGGCGGGATTCATCCCCGCAGATTCGGAGACGACCGCAGATGGAAGGCGTATGAATTTGCCGCCGCTCATTTTGGCTTCGGGTTCGCCGCGGCGGTCGGAGTTGCTGCGCGGGATGGGGGTGTCGTTCAGCGTCTTACAAAGTGACGCGGAGGAAATTCATAATGAGCAGATGACGGCGACGGAGATTTCGCAGCTCAATGCGTATCGCAAGGCGCGGGCGGTGGCGAAGAAGTTTCCGGATTCATTGGTGCTGGGCGCGGACACGCTGGTTTATCTGGGGACGACGTTGTTCGGCAAGCCGCGGGATGCGGAGGATGCGTATCGGATGCTGAAACAGTTGCAGGGCAAAAAGCATGAGGTGGTGACGGGGGTCTGCCTGCTGCGGTTGCGCGGGCATCGGCAGACGATTTTTGCGGAGAGCACGGAGGTGAAGTTCCGTCCACTGGGCGTGAAGGAAATCCGGGATTACCTGTCGCGGATCAATCCGCTGGACAAGGCCGGGGCGTACGCGATCCAGGAACATGGCAACAAGGTGGTGGAATGCATTTCGGGATCGTTGAGCAATGTGATTGGGTTGCCGGTGGAGAGGTTGAGCGAAGAATTGCGGGCGTGGGAAAATACCCAATGACGAAATACCCAAATACCCAAGGAAATCCCAAGGTCATTAGGAAGTTTATATCCCATGCGAAAGCGGCAGGGGACTGCAACGGCCCAAGACCTGACGGAGATTCGGTACGCCGCGTCAATTGCCAATCGCCAATCGCCAATCGCCAATTCTACCGCGTCAGTTCCTGCCAGAGATATGCGCCCATCAACTGGCCTTTTTCGAAACAGCCGAGGTCGAACTTTTCGTTGGGGGAATGGGCGTTGTCGTCGGGCAGGGCGAGGCCGAGGAGCAGGGTGTCGGCGTGGAGATGCTTTTTAAAATCGTTGACGATGGGGATGGAGCCGCCTTCGCGAATGAGGACGGGTTCGTAACCGAAGGCAAGCTTGAGGGCGCGCAACGCGGCCTGGGCCTGCGGACTGGTGGGCGAGACGAGATAGGGTTCGGCGCCGTGGCCGGATTTTATTTCGAGGCGAACGGTCGGCGGGCAAAGCCCGGCCAGATAACGGCGGGCGGCTTTGATGATTTTTGACGGACTCTGATTCGGCACGAGGCGCAAGGTGAGTTTGGCGCGGGCCCACGCGGGGACGATGGTCTTGCTGCCTTCGCCCTGATAACCGCTGGTAAGGCCGTTGATTTCGAGCGTGGGCCGGGCAGTGCGCTGCTCGGTGGAGGTGAAACCGCGTTCGCCAAAAAGTTTTGGCACACCGAGAAATTTCCGGTAGGCGGTGTCATTGCCGGGAAGACGCGCGAGCTGCTTTT
>JAQGPB010000058.1 GCA_028293265.1 Pedosphaera sp.
GTCGCAACCGCCACAGCCGCGCCAACGGCAGGTTGATTCCATTCGTCAAAAATCCGCGAACCGCGCCCACCGCGCCGGCGGCGTCGTCGAGAAACACCTGGCGGATGTGACGAAAGTAACCCGGCTCGGGCAGGCAATCGTCATCGAGAAAGAAAATGAATTCCCGGTTGCAGGCGTCGAGTCCCACGTTCCGTTGCCGCGTCAATCCCGCCGGACTTTTTACCCAGGCCAGTTCGAACGGCAGACTGCGCCCATCGGCCCAGGCAAGAATGGCGTGTTCGACTTCCAGGTCCGGCGATCCATCCACGACGAGCACCTCGCCGGGAAAGTCTGGGAGACCGGCGAGGGTTTCGAGCAGCCTGACCATCTCCTTGGGCCGGCGATAAGTCGGCACGATCAAGGCGCAATCGGCAAGGGCGCCTGGCAGCGTCGCCGCCCGACGCCAGCCGCTGAGCCGCTTAAGCGCTTTGCCGGAAGGCGCTGTGGTTTGCGTGGGCATGCGTCTCTTCCTGGCAAGTTTGTTCAAAGATGCGCGTCAGCACCGGCAGCCAGCGGCGGATGGAATACTCCTGCTCGCAAACGCGCCGTCCCGCCTGGCCGCATGACGAGCGCAATGCCGCGTCCCGGATGAGGCTTCCGAGCGCGTCCTGCCATTCCGTTTCGGTGCGCGCCAGGATGCCGGTGACGCCCTGCCGCACGATTTCCTTGTTCACGCCGACCGGCGAAGCCACGGTGGGAAGTCCCGCCGCCATATATTGCAGCAGCTTGAGGCCGCATTTGCCTTTTTGAAATTCGTTGTCCACCAGCGGCATGATCCCGATGTCAAATTTTGATTCCAGAAAGGGTTCTTCGTCCTGATGCCAGGGATGGAACTGCCAGCGAAGTTCCGGCACAGGGAGTTGAGGGCGGGTGTTGGTGACGACGACCAGCTCGAAATCCATCTTGGTTTGCAGCCAGGCAAGCATCTTCAAATACGGCGTGAGCGTTGCGTGAATGGACTGGTCGGACCCGCTCCAGCCCACGCGCACCGGGCCGTTGTATGGAGGCTTCGCATAATCCCGCGGACGATATGCTTCGGTGTCAATGACCGTCGGAATCACGGTCACGCGCCCAGTGTAACGGCGCGCGAAGCCGGCCAGGAATTCATTGCCGGGCGTCACCCAGCGCGCGTTGGCGCACATCCAGCGCACCCGCGCTTCGTTCGGCCCCACGAAGACCGCGTCGTCAAAATCAAAAACTCCGCGCCGCATCGCCGGGCGGAACAAGCGGTTCAGCCACGGGCCTTCGCCGGCGAAATCACGGTTCACGAACAGCGCGTCAAAATCCCTGCTTTCCAAAATGTCCCGGTAGCGGTTGCAAGTCATCACCCAGCGTCCGGTGCGATAATGGACCGCGCGCGCCAGCCGCGAACGCAACGGGCTGATCCATTGACGATCCGGCCGGTTCGGGCGGTGTTCCACAATCCAGCCCGCCCGCTGCAGGTGGGGGATGAACTGGATGAAACGAAACCGGCTCGCCGGATCGAATCCGCTCTGGGTCATGCCCATTACGCTCGGCATACAATTGGTGAAACATCGAACATCGAACGGAAAGAACTCAGCGCTCGATGATCCTCCTCAACTCTCAACCATCAACCCTCAACCATTTTTCACTTCGTCTGCGTCAAATGTCGCATGCCCGCCTTCAGCCATGAACCCAACTGCACGCGCTTGCGCAATTCGCCATTTTCTAACTGCAACCGCTCCCGTTCATTTTCGGCGCGCGCCAGCCGCACTTGGAGATTTTCCAAATTGCTTTCCGTAAACACTGATTGCGCCGGATACAACATTCCCAAAGGCGGCATGGTGAACACCTGGCAAACTCTCCCGCTCTTCAGCAAATCCGGCGGCAATTCCAAGGCGCTTCCACGACGACAGGCTTCGCGCCCGAGTTCCGCCATCCGCTTCATCAGCTTCACGACTCGCTCCGCCGCCGGCCCATTGCATTCGAGGCTGTCGGCCAGGCAATCCCGTTGAAACGCCAGCTTGGTCGCGGAAGGATTCAGCAGTTCGGCGACCACGCCGCCGATGTGGTCGCGCGCGGAGATCGTCCAGGCCGTCGGCAGGAATCGCGGCACATTCGGATAGTCCAGCGCCGCCACCGGACGGCCCAGCAACATCGCTTCGAGCATCGCGGTGCTCGGCGTCGAAATGACCGCGTCAACTTCCTCCAAAACTTTTACCAGTTCGAGGCTGGCAATTTGCTCCAGCCGGTTCTCCACCTTCAACTCCGCCGCGACTCCCTTGCTCACCCGCCACCAAATTTCCACGCCCGGTGCCTGGCTCAAGGCCGTTTTGACATCGTTCAACGATTGCAACGTGATCTCGCGTTGTTGCGTGGTGAACCCGGGATTTTTCGCCGTCATCATCAGAATGCGGCCACGCGGCTTTGGCTGCGTCATCGGCTGACGGGCCAGCAGATAATCCAAGCGCGGCATGCCGGTCACCTCCACCTTCGCGGCGTTGCCCCACGCCGCAATCTGGCGCGCGCTCCGCTGACCAAGGCAGGCGATTTTGTCCGCCAGCACCGGCTGATGTTGCGGCGCCCCGCCGCCCGCGCCAAACAACGGATTCTCATACTGGCAACGCCATTCCAGAATGCCGTCTTGCAGCACCAGCGAAGGGATGCGCGCCTGCCGCGCGGCATCCAGGCAGCATGCAACGTCGTAATAATAATCGTTCACACATAGCACGAGGTCCGGGGCGCTGTTGATCAGGCTGGCCGGGTCCCAAGTCTCATCAATAGCAAACTCCGCCCGTCCACCGAATGCCGCCTCGATGGGCCGCACATGCGCGAATTGGTCGCGCAGCAAACACCAGACTTTCATGCACTTTTCTAAACGTTCCAACTAGCCGGCAGATTCTTTCCCACCTC
>JAQGPB010000086.1 GCA_028293265.1 Pedosphaera sp.
TGCCGTTCACAGTAACGGTGATGTTGGTCGCTGGAACTCCGACCGATGATCCGACGGTGAACCCGGCCGGCGTGGAGGAAGAAACGAAGCTCGCACCATTCGTGGGCGAAAAATTGGAGAGGGAGGTGGAGGCTTGGATGAAATTGGTCGTGGCGAGTGCGCCGTAGGAAAAACGGATGAAGTCAATGTCACCATCAAACTTGGCGCCACCATTGTTTTGCTGGCCGAGCCACAAATCATTGGTATTTCCCACCACGGCGCTATAGGCGGTGGTGGCTGTCCCTTCGAGCACATAATCCAAATACACGCGCAACTGTCCCGCGCTTGCGTCATAGACGGCGGCGACATGGTGCCATTTGCCATCGCCGCTGATCACAGTCACTCCGTTGGCCGTCCGCAACCCGGTGCCGTCGTTCGCTGAGAAGCGGAGTTTGCCATTCAAAAGCCGGAAATCCATTCCCCGGGAATCGGACTGCCAGCCACCGCCCCCTGTTTGGAAATAATATTGCCGCTGCCGCCCTGGCCGCTGCTCGTCGCGCGGATAACCGCCTCGATGGTCACACTTTGACTTGGGGCAAAGTTGAACATGCCGCTGGTGCCGGCGTCTGGCACGAGAATGCGATCATTGCTGTTGGTGTTGAACCTCAGGGCCGAGGAACTTCCGTAACCCGGGCTGCCCGCCACGTACGGAATGGCAATTCCGGCCGTGCCGTTATGGCCGTTCCCGCTGGAATCAATGATTGCGCTCGTCGTGGTATCGCACGTATTGCCCGGCGCTTTTTCATCAAAGCGCCAATAGCCGACTTCCTGGGCTTGAATAGAAATGGCCGAGCAAATCGCCAGGACGGCCAACCGTGAGATCGGCAGGGACAACCGGATCCGCCGCGCCACGAACATACCAATGTGGGAGCAATCACGGGCGATGGAGGCAGTGGACGTATTCATAGGTTTGGTTGGTTGCTGTGGTCACCATCAAATTAATGGATGGCCGTGTTGCAACAAGCGTCTTGAACATATCTTTTTATTAGACCAGTTGCTGTTGACGCATTGACATCATTTATGGAAATGCTCTGACCACGGTTCTGAAGGGCTCGGGATCTCCCAGCCGATTTTTCGGAATCCGAACCGTAATGGATTCGTGATGGGATTTTTCACGGAAGGTTCGGTCGTGACTTCGCGATTGGGTTTGGTTATTCATCCTGCAAAATGCTCCGCACACCCAAACGACTTTCGCTGGTTGCTCAGACCGTCGCAATCCTCAAGGAGCACATCGCGTCCCGTCCGTCCGGTGAACAACTGCCGAGCGAGCGGGAGCTTTGCCTGCAATTGGGCTTGAGCCGCATGACGCTGCGCGCGGCGCTGGCGCGGTTGACCGACGAGGGATTGATCACGGGCAGCCGGGGGCGGCGGCATTTGATCGTGACGGAAAAAAGGGACGGTCGCTTGGCGAGAAGCCGTCAGGTGGTGATTCTTTCACCGCTGCCTTTGCAAGGTGTTGATCCACGGGTGTTATTTTGGATTGATGAATTGCGTGAAGCTTTGAACAAGGAAAATTATACTCTGGATTTCATCACCCAGCGGAACTGTTACTCCGCGCGTCCCGACCGCGGGCTTTCCGAATTGACGACACGTCTGCGTCCTGCGGCGTGGCTGCTCTATCTCTCGACGCACGCGATGCAATTGTGGTTTTCCGCGCACGGGTTGCCGGCGGTCATTCCCGGTTCCCGTTATTCAGATGTGGGTCTGCCCTCCGTGGACGTGGATTACCGGGCGACTTGCCGTCATGCGGTGGGATGTTTTCTTGCCCGTGGACATAAATGCGTGGCCTTGCTCAATCCGCGGTCAATCGCGGGCGGAGACCTCGAAAGCGAGCACGGTTTTTTGGATGCAGGCGCGGTGGCTGGAAATGACGTGGAGGCAATCGTGGCGCAGCATGATGGAACCGTGGCGGGAATTTGTACGCGCTTGGACCGTTTGCTAGAGGGCAAAAAACGGCCAACCGCATTTTTGGTTTCGCGTCCCACCCACGCGCTGACGGCGCTCGGACATCTCGTGCGCCGGGGGGTGCAGTTTCCGAACGAGTCCGCATTGATCGCACGTGATCATGATTCATTTCTAGAATACGTGGTGCCGTCCGTGGCGCGTTATCATGCCGATCCGATTTTGTTCGCGCACAAGTTGTCGCGGGTGGTTCTTGAAATGGTATCCGGCGGCAACGCGCGCGCGCGCGATTACCGGATCATTCCGCAATTGATTTCCGGCGAAACGCTCGCATAAGTCTGGGCGTGCCACGTCCATTGCCGGTTCGATTCCGCCGCGCAAGCTATCCCGAATCTTGCATGGTTTCTCCCGGGCCATTAATAAACCCGCATGACCAATCACACCACGTTCAATCAATTTATCTCCATCTGCAGTTCGGGATTGCTCCTGCTCGCATGCAAAGCTTCGGTGGCTGCCTTTGCCGCGCCGAATCCTTTGAAAGTTTTACTCTTGAACGGTGGGTGTTGCCATGATTACACCACCCAAAAAGGGTCTTGAAGAACGCGCCAATGTGGTGGTTGACCAGATTGACAGCAGCGACACCAGCACCAAACCGCCGCTGGCCATTTACGGCAAGCCCCGCATTTCGCAGGTTTATCAAGGCTTTCGCTGGATTTGCTGCACCTCGGCGGTATCCGGCTAATGGTTCCCGATCGGGTGCTATATAAAACAGCATGGGTTATACATTCGCACAATGTAAGTTATATTTAGTGATTTTTGTTGACTATGGGGTAAGTCCCTTATCATCGCGCTCGCGGATGTTCCAGGCATCCAATTGGATGATCATTTGATAGGGCTCCAAAACCAACTCCGGTTGCACCGGCTTGGGCACCGCAACGCAGGCCCGCTCATCCTCTTGACGCCGGACCTTTTGCGCCGTTGCCCTGCCGCCGCGCTTCTCGATCCAACGTCGCCGGCGGCTAAAAAAACCCGCACGCCTTGTTCCAACGCATCGGCCAGGCACGCAGCCTTGGTCGCCAATGACTCCGCCCCGGCGGAGTGTTCCTTTACATGCTTCTTACACGGACAGCAAGTTGCATCCATACTCTCCTTTTACCCGCTCAAAAACTGAGATGCGCCCCCAGTTAATACCCCCATGAAAAAGCCATTTACAAGTCAGAGAACAACTTTCAGGGTGCGGGATTTTTTTTGTGGCGGTTCCAGGGGTATCGGAGGACCTCAACCCCGGCTAATTTCTGGCAACCCTCCGGGTTGCAGGGAGATGAAT